>DBLC01000134.1:17575-22998 GCA_002297935.1 Dialister sp. UBA734 | reverse complement strand
ATCCTTCTCGCCTACTAGGGGGGATACTATGCCTTTTTGCGTGTTTGCTTGTCGCTTACGGTAAGAGTCAGCTGCGATTATTTCTTCTTGATGCCAGGTTTCTTAGGTTGCTCAGGGTTCTCAGGTTGCTCAGGTTCGTCGAATGTGCCTCTAACCATGGCCGTCATTTCGACCGGTCGCATTCGTGCGAAACGTAGAAGAAGGTGTAAATAGATTTGGACCCCTGAGTGGAGAAATCTCGCAGTACCAGCGGGAAGGGCGAGCGGAAACATTCCGTTTCACTTCAAATACATATTGCGATTTGAAATACCAGTTGCATCAAACGAAAGAAGCGTCTTTCTTCAGTGTCACTTGGGAAAGACGCTTTTTTCATTGGTTTCATTTTCTTTTATACCGGGATACTCCTTATCCACCGCTCCGCGGTCCCCCTTCTCCACGGGAGAAGGCATCGCGTTTTCCGAATCCATCATATTCACACAAAAACCGTAAGCAGATTTCAATCAAATGTGCTGCTTACCACAACCGTCATTTCGACCGATCGCATTCGTGCGAAATAGAGAGGAAGATGTAAATAGATTTGGATCCCTGAGTGGAGAAATCTCGCAGCACTAGCGAGAAGGGCTAGATGACACATAGTATAGCAGCTCTCTAGAGCTGCTCATCTCGCTTCGCTCGATATGTTATCTCACCGTTACGATTCGATACAGAAAGCCCTTACCGCTGGTGCTGCGAGATTTCTCCACTCTCCTACACATCGCGTTTCATTACTTCTACCTCATCAAGCACAAATACGACCGGTCGAAATGACGAAAACGGCTAGAGCCACATTCGACGAACCTGAGTAACCTGTGCAACCTAAGAAACTTGTCCCAACCTATAATTTCATTGAGAAATCCCCTTCTTATGTTGTATAATACCCATAGTAACCAAAAGCACCGATTCAAAGGCGAATCTGTTTGTACCCTGCAGGAAGACGGATTCCTGCAATCCGTGCTTTTTTATTTTGGAAACACAGCGATGAGGACTGGCTTCTCTATAAAATGCGATGCTCTATGAATTGTGCATCGCCACCGCCATTCCTCATTTCTCATTCCTCATTTCTCATTATTTATTTGAGGTGAATCACAATGGAAAACAACGCATTTCGCACAAGAACAATTGACGCATTTCTCGATGATTTAGGAAGTTCCTCTTCCGCTCCTGGTGGTGGTGCCGCTGCGGGGTTGGTGGGGGCCCAGGCGTGCAGTCTGGCAGAAATGGTGTGCCATCTGACGGCGTCCAACAAAAATTATGCGGACTTCCACGAAAAGGCCAATGAATACGCCCAGGTCTTCCAGATGGCTCGTTCCATTTTCCTGGATCTGATGGACGAAGACGCCGCTTCTTTCCTGGAACTGATGAAAACACTCCGAGAAATTCGCAGTCTCCCTTTGGAAGAACGGCAGTTGAAACAGCTGGAAGCCTTCAAAAAAGCCATTGCCGTGCCGGAACAGATGGCCCAGACCATGGCAGACCTGCTGCCCAGCTTCACCAACTTGCTCTTGAAAGGAAATAAAAACGTCCTGAGCGATGCCATCATGGCAGCCCAGTTCGCTATGGCCTGCATCCACGCATCCATCCTGAACATCCGCATCAACCTGAAATACATCGACGACGAATTCTACGAACACGAAATGACCGACACCATCAAATCCTGGGAAGACGCCATTTCTGCTATCGATGCGGTACTGACTTATCAAGTAGACCTGTAATTTAAATCGGCTATCGTCATGTTTCACGTGAAACTTCATACTAAAAGGTTATTATTCTGCTAAATTCTTTTGCAAAACATTTCCTGCTATCGCAAGTGACAGGGTTAAAAAGGTTATAAAGGTTATATGAAAACGGTATCCTCATAACCTTTTATAACCTTTTTAACCTCGTTACTTGCCGCTATTGCTCTATGTTAAAAATAGGATGCAGCAGAATAATAACCTTTCCGCCTATCGTTTCCACACGAAGCATGCCTCTATCCAATTCTTACGCTATTTACACATCATGAAAGAAAACTCTTCTTCAACAAAACAATTGCTTCAAACCTGTCTGGCCTTGGACCGATGGCACCAGTTCCGGCTGCGGCTGTTTCTGGAGGGCATTTTTGTGGGCATATTAGGCGGGCTGTCGATTAGCCTGTTTCGTTACTTGCTCAATGTGTCCGAAGCGCTGCGGTTACATCTCTATGAAGCGTACTTGCGGCCGGCGCTTTCCCAGGAGAATTGGCTGCCCCTTTTGGCCTATGGGCTGCTGCTTCTACTCATCAGCGGTCTGCTCTATGGGATGTGTCGCTATGCCCCTATGGCCGGCGGTTCTGGCATTCCCCAGGTAAAAGGGGTGGTGCTGGGACTGATGAAAATGAAATGGTTCCGCATTTTGTGGGTGAAAATCCTAGCCGGTGCCATTGGCATCGGGGCTGGGCTCTCTTTGGGCCGTGAAGGACCTTCCATTCAGATCGGTGCCGTAGCGGGGCAAGGATTTTCTCGCCTGCTGGGCCGAACCCGCATGGAAGAACGATACCTCATCACCAGCGGGGCCAGTGCGGGGCTAGCGGCGGCATTCAATGCACCACTGGCAGGCATGATGTTTGCTTTGGAAGAATTGCATCGAAATTTTTCCGGTGCGGTGCTTCTGCCCACCATGACCTCTGCCATTACCGCCACCATTGTGACCCGTTTCTTTTTCGGAGACAGCACCAGCTTCACCTTTTTGCACCTGTCGCCCTTGCCGGCAGCTTATCTCCCCTGCGTCGCCCTGGTGGCCATCACCTGCGGATTTGCCGGGATTTTCTTCAATTACGGTCTGCTGCACATTCATTATTTGTATAGGCCTTCGATTTTTAGAAATCAGTGGACAAAAATTCTATTCGCCCTGGTTTGGGCCGGTATCTTAGGATTCGTCCTGCCGGAAGTGCTAGGCGGCGGCAATCTTTTGGTGGACCAGCTGGCAGCCCACGCCTATCCGCTTTCATTTCTCCTTCTGCTGCTGGCAGGGAAATTTATTTTCACCCTCATCAGCTACGGCTGCGGCACCCCGGGTGGCTTCTTCCTGCCCCTCCTCGTGCTGGGTGCTCTGATTGGCGCCACCGAAGCGAATCTGCTGATTGCTGGTGCTCTGCTGCCTGACCTGTATCGCCCCACCATCATCATCATCGGCATGGTGGCCCTCTTCGCCGCCAGCGTCCGCTCTCCCATCACCGGCACGTTGCTGATTCTGGAAATGACCGGTGACTTTAACCACCTGATGGCCCTCGCCTTAGCTTCCGCTTTGGCGTACATCACGGCGGAACTGCTGAAAGGCCAGCCCATTTACGATGCGCTGCTGAAAAAATCCCTCTCCGCCAGTCCTGATAGGGTCTGCGAAGAGGAAAGAAATATCATCGAAGTCCCTGTGGGCAGTGGATCTCTCTTAGACAACCACATCCTATCGGATATTTCCCTCATGGACCAGACCGTACTTGTAGAAATCAAACGGCAAGGCCGGATCATCATCCCCGATGGAAATACCCGCCTCCGCTCCGGCGATTTCCTCTACATCCTTTCGGCTAGCAAAAATGCGACGGCGTTGAAACAACTAGGCGAAGAACAAGTACCGAAAACGCGGATTCGGTGACTAGTGACTAGTGACTGGTGACTGGGAATGAGGAGTGGTGGAAGGGGCGCACAGCTTATAAAGTGCCCCTATACCCCTTTTTTATATTTTAAAGACACAAAAACAGCTAGAGTCATGTTTTTATAAAATATGACTCTAGCTGTTTTACGTTGATAGAATCTGATATTAAGTGCCTTACATACAGTTAACAGGGCTTGTCTGTTAGCCTTGCATGTAAACGCCCCAGACGCTTTGTCTCATTTCATACCGCTTTTCTTTCCTATTGCCTCGGGGAATACAACAAAGATTCTTCGACACGCCCTTCGGGCGGCTCAGAATGACGCTGGTGGAAAATACCTTTTGATTCATTAGTGATACTACGGCTTCTCTGTTAGCCTCGATATTGCTTACAATCGTTCTTTTCTACTATCTAGCCGAGCTCACTTCTTTATGTCATTCTGAGCCGGCCAACGGCCGTGCCGAAGAATCTTTGTGTTATTCCTTGGGGCTATTTGTTTCGCTCATAGTATGAAATGAGCCTTCCCGTTTTAGTATGCTTTCTATTGAAACTACTTTTCTATTGGATGCAATATATATAAGGACTCTATGAAGTCGCAATATTTCTTTGATTTTATCGATATGTCTAATAGATCTTAGGGTGGGAAGTTTGAATTGAAAAATAAAAGAGGGGTATTGGGGCGCTTTATAAGTTGTGCGCCCCTTCCACCACTTCTCACTTCTAACTTCTCACTTCTAACTGCTTTTTAGAGTTCCGGCACATTCCATTTCATCGTATCCAGGCGGTTGATTTTTGGGGCTTCTTTATAAGTCTTGATGGCGATGTTTTCATTGGCTTCGTCCACCATCATGGGCAGGCGATAGAGGTCGATGAGCATCCACACCAGGAAGCCGCCCAGGGTGAGCCAGTACACGATATTTGTCCATTTCTTGTGGAGATAGAAATAATGGCAGCCGAAAATCCAATAGATGAGCGCCGTCTTGAGGCACCGTTTCCGTTCCGGCAGGTGCTTTGCCATGTACCGTTCTTCTTCGTAGGGAAGAGAGCATACCCAGTAGGGATAGCCTTCCTGGTAGGCGAAAAGCCAATCCGCCGCTTCTTCATAGATGGCAAACATGAGCCGCGCTTTTTTCAAGGTGTCTTTTTCCACTTTGGAAGAAAGCACCTTCTGGTTGAACGCCTCCGGGTCATCCACCAATTCATCCACTTCTTCCACCACAGGGAAGAGGTCCAGGGATACATTGGTGAAATAGGCTTCGCAGTTGTCGAGGTACAACTTTTCCATAATCGGAATCATATCGCTCACCACGCCAATGAGTACCAGATCGTCGCCGATAAACGCCCGGAATTCTTTCACGATCCGCTGCCGGGCCTTCCGATCGTTTTCCGGGAAGGACTGGCAGTGGTAATGGCCCACTTCCTTCCCCTCCCGCACCCGAAGGGCCGTAAAGGAATAGATATGAAAATCCGGTATTGTGCCGTCCTTATCCACCGCCACGATGGTGTAATTGTGTACCTTTCTGCGAAGCTGACCCATGGTTATCCTCTTTCCGTTATAATAACATCGTTATATAACCCTATTATATCGCAAAGAGTGCGTAATGCGTAGTGCGAAGTGCGTAGTGATGGAAGCGACGCACAATTCATATAGCGTCGCAGAGTTTTATATTATTTCGTAAATAAAGAAACGGATAGTGTCACGCAACATATGACACTATCCGTTTCTTTATTAGTAAAAATATAAAATGGGTATAGGGG
Source organism: Dialister sp. UBA734 (assembly GCA_002297935.1). Lineage (GTDB taxonomy): Bacteria > Bacillota > Negativicutes > Veillonellales > Dialisteraceae > Dialister. Next base: position 17,597 of record DBLC01000134.1, on the reverse strand, counting down.
CGCTTTATAAGTTGTGCGCCCC
>DBLC01000134.1:4550-17547 GCA_002297935.1 Dialister sp. UBA734 | reverse complement strand
CATTACGCACTACGCATTACGCACTACGCACTCTAACCACCGCAGGAGTCATCTCTGATGAAGCGGATTATGCACTCCCACCGGCATGAGTTCGTCCAGGGAGTATGGGGTTTCCTGGTACACGAAGTTCAGCCAGTTGTGGTAGAACAGGTGGGCATAGCTGCACCATACGAAGCGGGGTTTTTCCTGTGGATCGTCGTAAGGATAGTAATTGGCCGGCAGGCGAATCGGCAGGCCTTTTTCCCGGTCTCTCTTGTATTCCCATTCCAAAGTGCGCAGGTCGTATTCGAAATGACCCAGCACGAAAATGCGGCGGGATTCCTGGTCGGTCACGATATTGATCCCATTTTCCCGAGAACGGGACAGAACCGTCAAATCCGGTGTGGCATCTACCTTCCGGTCATCGATGGAAGTATGACGGGACTGGGGAATGAAATACCGGTCGTCGAAGCCGCGAAGGAGCGGGTGGTAATTCACCGTGAGCCCGTACTGGTAAATCCCGAAGAGCTTGTTTGGCAAAATGCGTTTCTGCACGCCGTAGTCACGGTACAGTCCGGCCTGGGCGGCCCAACAGAAATGAAGGGTGGAAAATACATGGGTATCGGCCCATTCGAAATATTTCAACATTTCCGGCCAATATTCCACTTCTTCATAGGCCATCTTTTCCACCGGCGCCCCGGTGATGATGAAGCCGTCATATTTCTTGTCCTTAATATCATCAAAGGTCAAGTAATTTTCATCCAAATAGGACTTGTCGGTGTGAGACGATTCACGGGATGCGATGCGGGCGAAATCCACCGACAACTGCAGCGGCGTATCCCCCAACAGACGCAGCAGCTGCACTTCCGTCGGTTTCTTGATAGGCATCAGGTTCAAAATCAAAATGTGCAGCGGACGAATATCCTGTGTCCGCGCCCGATCCTCATCGATGGTCACAATTCCTTCTTTTTTCAATTCACTAATAGCATCCAAACCATTCGCTATTTTAATTGGCACAATACTACCCCCTTAATATAATGCGTAGTGCGAAGTGCGTAATGCGTAATGAAGGCCGGCGAGCCCTTGTATTGCTCTTATATCGATGAGTGCCAAATAGCATGATTTCTTTTTATATGCTCGCCGATATAATATTGAAAATTGATAGAATCATTTTTCATTTAAAACAACAGGCTAAAGGTTATTGTTCTGCTGATTTCTGCAGTGAAACCTTGCCTCTTATCGCATGCGGCAAGGTTATACAGGTTATACAAGGTTATGGAAAACATCGATTTCGCATACCCCTTTATCCCCCTTTTAACTATCGTTTTCCATGAAACATGGCTCTAACCGATTTATAAAATGGGTATTGGGGCGCTTCCAAATTTTGTGCGCCCCTTCCACCATTACGNNACTTCGCATTACGCACTTAAAAATCAGCACGTAAAACCAATAAAAAAGCCTCCTCCCACCAAGGGACGAGACGCTCGTGTTACCACCCAAATTTATTTCCCTGTCACCAGGAAAAACTCGATAGGTACAAATATACCCTGACTCTATAACGGGAGCTCCCGGGCTGCTTCACCATTCAGCATACCAGGCTCAGAGGCCATCTTCTGCAGAACATCCTGTATCCCTTCTCACCCACCGGGATTCTCTTTGCCATTTCTTTCTGCCTACTCTTCTCTTCACTGCCAATATACGATTAGTAGTAATATATCACGAAATAGCGGGAAATGCAATAGAAAATAGGGTATTATCGATGATTTCTACCTTCTCAATAATCACTTCAAACGATAATCAAAGGGTTATTATTCTGCTAAATCCTTCTGTGAAACATTTCCGATAACCGCCAGCCACAAGGTTATAAAAGGTTATGGAAATACCGTTTCCCCATAACCCTTTATAACCTTTTTACCCCCGCCGCTCACGTTGGTTTTTCTATGTTAGAAATAGCAAGCAGCAAAATCATAACCTTTTCACGCATCGTTTCCCGTGAAACATGACTCTACCCGTTTTCAACTTTCATTCCTAATTCCTCATTCCTAATTGCTTTTCACCCCATCACAATGGCAAAAATGCCTACCATGGAAATCACCACCCCGACCAGTTGGCGGGGTTTTAGTATTTCATGGTACGCCACGCGGCCTAGAATCATCAAGGCTAGGACGATGAAGCTATTGGATACCACGAAAGCCGTATTCACCGGCCAGCCGGCCACGAACATATATAAACATCCCACCTCGATGCCCACGATGGAAAGGCCCAGAAGGAGAGCCGCCGGATTGATTTTGGTGATTTCCTTGAGCCGATGTTCTCCCTTCGGGGCCAGCAGGAAATACACCACAAACGACGTCACCGAAGACGCCAAGTACGTCACCACCAAGGCCACAATGGGATCGATCCCACTGGACACCTCCTTCAGTCCCACCTGGTAGCCCACACTGGACAACACCACGATGGCAAGGGGAAAATAATATTTTAGCATTTTATACCCTTCCTGTCTCATATAGAAGACTCCTTATTTTATAAAGGTTATGATTCTGCAGATTTCTTTTGTAAAACATTTCCTGCTACCGCAAGTGACAAGGTTATACAGGTTATGAAGGTTATGTAACCCTGTATAACCTTTTTAACCCTGTCACTGGCCTGCAAGGTTCCATGTTAGAAATAGCAAACAGCACAATAATAACCTTTATGCATATCGTTTCACGTGAAACCTGCCTCTAGCCAAGTTCACTTTACAATACAAAACATCCCGATAGTGGTCAGCACCACGCCCACCAGTTTCATCCATCCTAGAGGTTCGCCGTAGATGAAGGCGCCGATGAAGAGGAGCAGCACCACAATGCAGGCGGTGTAGGTGATGAATCCCATATTCATCTGCCAGCCGGCTCGGTACATATAAATGGTTCCCACTTCCAGTCCTGCAATGGAAATCCCCACAATCACCGCGGGAATATGCACTTGGGTCAGCTCCTGCCAGATATGCCCCTCCGGCACGGTCAGTTCAAACAGCAACGCGCAGGCCAGAGCGCTCACGATATAGGTGGTCCCCAACGCCGCTAAAGGCGAGGCGTGGGTGGATAATTTCTTGGCACACACCTGGTACACCACATCGGCCCCCACGATCAACGCCACGGGCCACCATAATGCGAAGTAATTCATATTTGTCACCTTTCATGTAAAAATTTCAGTGCGTAATGCGAAGTGCGTAGTGCGTAATGGCGGAAGGGGCGCATAAAATTTGGAAGTGCCCCAATACCCCTTTTTTATAAATAGGTTCGAGTCATGTTTCACAGGAAACAGTTGTTGTAAAAGGTTATGATTCTGCTATTTACCATTTCTAACATAGAGCAAGTAACGTGGGTGACGGGGTTAAAAAGGTTATAAATGGTTATGCAAAAACGGTATCCCCATAACCTTGTATAACCTTTATAACCTTCTCACAGGCGATAGCAGAAATTATTTTACAAAAGAAATCAGCAGAATCATAACCTTATATCAAATTTGGGGCGCTTCCAAATTATGTGCGCCCCTTCCGCCATTATGCACTACGCACCACGCATTACGCATTCAAACAACTACACATATTCTCATCAACAAAAAAGGTGTTCCAATCCCACTCTCACGGCCAAGCCGTACCTACGGAGCAGGATTGAAACACCTCTCTGCCTCACCCGGTGGCGAAGCAGTGTGATTTTGTATTTGATTTGAAAGAATCATAGCATGGGACACGTGGATTTGTCAAATGCGTTGTAAGGTTCTGGGATGCCGTTTAGGGTTTGTGACTTTTTGTTTTTCCTCCGCTATGCAAAGGTTCAGAAACACCACTTTTGATTTACGACATTAGATTTCCATACGGTTGTCACAAGGTTCTTAAAACACGATTACCGTAATCTCTACCTACGGCACCAAAGTCAAACGCAAAGCCTTCTCCATTGGAGAAGGGGGACCGCGGAGCGGTGGATAAGGATTATCCCGGTATGAAAGAATAATGAGACACAAGAAAACAGCGTCCCAGCGAAGAGACGCTATTTACCTTTTTCTCATTTCCTATGTAATACCGGGATAGGCCCTATCCGGTCCCTACGGGACCACCTTCCCCACTGGGGAAGGCTTTTTACGTTTCCCGTGAAACATGACGCTAGCGAACTTCGGGCCTAATCCCTAAGGCCTAGCTACTAATCCCCAGTCACCAATTCATTATATAAACTCAGGCTGGCTATATGAATTGTGCCAGCCCACCACCATTACGCACTACGCACTAAAAACTCGCTGACCGCCTCAAGCCCCACTCGCAGTCCTTCTGCGTCGTGTCCATAGCCCACGCGGAAGGAGTGGGGTTCTTGGAAGCAATCGCCGGGCACGGTGAAAGCACCGGTTTCGTAGTACATGCGGTGACAGAAAAGGCGGGACGGGATGTCCAGGTCGTAGTGAACCAGGGCCATGGTGCCGGCTTTGGGTTTCACGTAGCTTACGTGGGATTCGTGCTGCACCCAATCGTCCAGGATGGGCAAGTTATTTCGCAGAATCTCCTGATTTCTTTGTAAAATCTTTTCTTTATGAGCCAATGCCAAGGTGGCAATTTCTTCGTCGAAGAGGCCACAGCTCACCAAGTCGTAATCCCGCACTTTGCGGAATTGGGCCAACGCTTCTTGGTCATGGGTCGCCAGCCACCCGAGTCGCAAGCCTGCCAAAGAGAAGGCTTTGGACATGGAGCCAGTGGCAATGCCTTTTTCGTACAAATCGGCCACAGAGGGACAGGTGGCCCCTTCATGGGAAACGCCGGCGTACACTTCATCACAGAAGAGGTACGCCCCGCAAGTGCGGGCGATGTCCACGATTTCCTTCATCATCGCTTCCGGAATGAGAGAGCCGGTGGGATTGTTCGGATTGTTCAGGCAAATCATGCGCACACCCCGCTGAGCTGCTTTCCGAAGTTCTTCCACGTCAGGCAAGTATTGGTTTTCCTTTTGCAAATGCAGCACCGTCACCTGGGCGCCCAAGGAGCGAGGCGCCGAATAGAACTGCTGGTAGCTGGGCGCATAGGCGATGACCCGATCCCCCGGACGAATGAGAGAGAAGAAAATATGCTGATTGCCCCCGGTGGCGCCGTGTTCTGTCAATATTTCCTCCGGTGTGATGGACTGGTACAGACCGGCTATTTCCTTCTTCAAAGGAGCGGCGCCCCAAATGGACCCATAGGTCTGGGGCCGCTCACAGAAACGGGCCATGAAATCCGCCGGATTTTCGCCTGCCATGGCAAATAACTCCGCCAAGGTCAAAGGCTTCGCGCACGTATCGGTGATATTATACCTCGCCCCTTCTTCATACCGATCCATCCAGGCTTCTACGCCAAAGTGTTCAACGATCATATAATTTCCTCTCTTACATACAGGTTTCTCAGGTTCCTCATGTTGCTCAAGGTTCTGGAGTGTCACTTTCGGTTTGTGACTTTATGATTTCTATCCGCTCTCATAAGGTTCTGAAATACCGCTTTCCATTTGTGGCTTTAGGATTTCTATCCGCTATCACAAGGTTCTGGGACACCACTTTTGATTTTTGGCTTTAACCTTTCAATCCGCTATACAAAGGTTCTAAATCGAAACATAGAACCCTTACATCAAGTTTGCCGTGAAACAGGATTCTAACCAATTCGTCACCAACAGAACCTTATGACAGCGGCCTTAAAAATGTGTATCCCTATCAAAACGGGATGCCAGAACCTTGTATAACGTTTCACATGAAACTTGCCTCTGCCCAATTCCGCTCCATCAGAACCCTATGACAGCGGTTTCTAGAAATATGAGTCTCATCCAAAACGGGATGCCAGAACCTTTACATGAAACAAGCCTCTAGCCGTTACGCCTCAGGTGCCTCCGGCGCCCAATTCTTACACACATCCACCCATCCTTTGGAACCGGAATATTTTTCCAATTCATCGATGGTCAGTTTCACCGCGCTGTGGTCGGTGCCGGCGGCGGGGTAGACGATGTCAAAACGTTTCAAAGAAACATCCAAATAGACCGGCACGTGGGGCGGCAGGCAGAAGGGACATACGCCGCCAGGACGATGGCCGATGTACTGCTCACATTCCGTACCAGGAATCATTTTCGCCTTCTTGTGGAAGGTTTCCTTATATTTGTGATTATCCACCCGGGCATCGCCAGCCACCACCACGATGAGGGGCTGGTCGTCCAAAAGAAACGACATGGTTTTCGCAATGCGGGCTTCTTCCGTGCCCAGAGCCTGGGCTGCTAAGGCCACGGTGGCACTGGATTCTTTCAAATCGATGCACCGATCGCCCATGCCGAAGGTGTCGAAATAGGCTTTTACTTTTTCAAAAGACAATGGGACTCTCTCCTTTACGTTTATTTGTCAACGGATAATAAAAAGTTGCTCAGGTTGCTAAGGTTACTCAGGTATCTCAGGTTGCTAAAATGTGCCGCTAAACGCTAGCGATGTCATCCATGAAGTCCCCTTCCTTTGGAAGGGGATAGGACTTGAGCGTAGCGAAAAGTCCAGGGGATAGCTCGCACTAGCCATATGAAATGCTTCGACGCTCCCCCCCGTTAGGCGTCCTCTCTAGCGGCTAGTCCAACAACTCTTCTTCGTCTTCCTATCCCCCTTCCTGAGGCAATGCTGTTAAGTTAAGGAATTGCGTTAGTAGGTATGATTTCGCTAGTAAATACAAAGGTTCATAAGGTTCTAAAGGTACAAAGGGTTCTCAGGTTTCTCGAATGTGCCGATGAATGCTGGCGTTATCATCTCATTCGGGGCCCCTTAGAACCTTTAGTACCCTTAGAACCTTGAGAACCTTTTACGCAGAAGAAATCATCGCACATTTCGCTTAACTTAACAGCATTGCTTCCTGAGGAAGGGGGTAAATGGCAAGAATACCGCTAACGTCAATTCACACGTTTCACGTGAAACAAGACTCTTCCCATCTTACAAAGTTGCCCCTTGGAGAAGGGGCGGCGAAGCCGGGGATAGAAATGGCCCGCAGGGACATATTCCACCTTGAGCGATAGGAAAGCCAGTTGTCTCTATCCCACATAGCATTTCATACCGCCAGGGGAACACTTTTGGCCGCTTTTCTCACATCTCCACGTTTCACGTGAAACAGAACGCATTTATAAAAAAGAGCCATGGCCACTGCCACAGCCCTTTTCATAAACCGCATACATCTCCATCATGCATGGAAACAGCCATGATTCTGCAAATACCTTTGCACTCATGGTTGTTAGTTGTTGGTTGTTAGTTGTTTGGAGCCAGACAACCAACAACTAACAACCAACAACAATCACCAACCCCTAGGGCCTAGCTACTTATCCCTAGCTACTAGTCACCAATCAACCTTCTTTATCTGGTGTTTCTTCTTTCGTTTCCGGTGCTGCTTCTACCGGTTCTTCCGCCGGAGCGTCTGCTTCCACAGCCGGTGCTTCCGGTGCGGGAGCTGGTTCTTCCGATGTTTCTTCCTTCACTTCTTCTACGGCCGGATACTGGTAGCCCGGTACCACCGGTGCCTTCAGCTGGTCCAGTGCATCGATGGCAGCCAGGGCCAGTTCCAAGTTTTTTCTGATTTTGCTGACATAATTCTTCATATTTCCTTCCGTATGAATCATATTTTCAGCCAAACGGCGGCGGTAATCTTCCGCATCCTTCACCTGTTTCTGTCCTTCCATCTTCGCATTGGAAATCAGAATATCCGCATTTCTCTTGGCATTCTTCTTCACATTCTCCGCAGTGTCCTTCGCCAGCTGCAGAGTCGCAGTCATGGTGTCAGAAATCTTTTCATAATTGGCCAGCTTCGCTTTCATCTGGTCCATTTCTTCTTCCATTTCCCGGTGTTCCCGATAGATCTGTTCATAATCCGTCACAATCTGGCGGAGAAAATCATTGACCTCTTCTTCACTGTAACCACGAAGTCCTTTGGAAAATGTCTTATTATGAATATCCATTGGTGTAATCATAGGTACGCCTCCTTGGTACTCGTGACTAGTGACTCGTGACTGGTGACTAGGAAATATAATCCCGTCACCCGTCACGAGTCACCAGTCACTTCTATACGTAAACTCTTTGTCTATTGTACTCTTTTATAGGTGGTTTCATCAAGTGGGGAAGTTTCACGTAAAACAAGACACCAGCGAAATCATCTCCAGCGTCTCGTCTCCCCCGCCGGTCAATGTTGTTAAGTTAAGGATTTGAGTCAGTAAGCATGATTCCACTTGTGGTCACAGGTTACTCAGGTTTCTCAAGTTGCTAAGGCTGCTCAGGTTCCTCGAATGCGTAAGATAGACGCTGGCGTTATCATCTCNNCGCAAAAAGGAAATAGCGTCCCATCTGCCAAGGACGCTATTTCCTTTTACCTCATATATTATTCAATACCGGGATAGGCCCTATCCGGTTCCTTCGGAACCACCTTCCCCACCGGGGAAGGCTTTATGTTTCACGTGAAACATGACACTAGCGAAATCATCTCCAGCGTCTCGTCTCCCTCGCCGGGGGGAGAATCAAAGAGGGGGCACCTCTAGCGATATAAAACTCCAACAGTACGACAAGCGAACTCGGTACTACTGCCATGCTCACCGTACTCACCTCTTGTGTCGCTGGCGATAAACGCGATGCCTTCTCCTCTGGAGAAGGGGGGACCGCGGAGCGATGTATATAAGTTTACACCTTATTTATCGCCCCCGCCGGGGGAGAATTAAAGAGGGGGAACCTCTAGCGGTATAAAACTCCAACAGTACGGCAAGCGAACTCGGTGCTGCCCGCGCAAAAAGGAAATAGCGTCCCGTCTGCCGAGGACGCTATTTCCTTTTGCCTCATATACTATTCAATACCGGGATAGGCCCTATCCGGTCCCTACGGGACCACCTTCCCCACTAGGGAAGGCTTTTGTTTCACGTGAAACATGACACCAACGAAATCATCTCCAGCGTCTCGTCTTCCCCGCCGGGGGAGGGGGAGAATCAAAGAGGGGGCACCTCTAGCGGTATAAAACACCAACGGTACGACAAGCGAACTCGGTGATGTCCGTGCAAAAAGGAAATAGCGTCCCTTCTGCCAAGAACGCTATTTTCTTTTACCTCACATCTCATTTCATACCGGGATAGGCCCTATCCGGTCCCTTCGGGACCACCTTCCCCACCGGGGGAAGGCTTTTGTTTCACGGGAAACATGACTACTTTGTTGTTTGTTGTTGGTTGCTCCACAAAGTGCTTTCGTTTCCGTAATTGCTATCTTGGTCGGCGTGCAAAGTGACTTTAGTAATAGAATCTCCGCCATCATCACCACTACTACCAGACCCATTACCACCAGCAAATCCAAAATCACTCCACGTATATGTAACATTTGATTTTTGTAGGCGAATTTGTTTTGCTACCATACTGCCAGTAAAATTTTCTGACCCATTATACACTATTTTCCCATTAGGTGCATAAATTAATGCATTTAGTGATGTTTTATCATTATCTTGAAGGTATATATTTCCATGAAGAGACATTATAACCACATGATCCGCTTCATGATCAATTCCACCAGGATTTACAGTCAAATCGCCATCAATAACAATAATCTTATAATTCACCGGTCCATTTATAGTATATGATACATAATTATTTCTATTTTGAGCATATTCTCCATCAGTCACAAAATACACACCATTATTATTATACAATTGATTTGTTTTAATTGAATATTTCTGTTTTAACTCTTCTAAATATTCATATATAGCCTCCGTTTTCTTATTATCTTTTTCGAGAGATATATCAATCTCTGGTTTATAATGTTCACTTGCTAAAATATCTTCTCCCCAAGTTTTTCCATTTACACCATCGGTTTCGTATCCAAAACGTGCCATATGATACCAATCTGTCTCCGCCAGATTTGTTGGATCCAATGGAACATCATGCTCATGTAACGTAGTTTTAGATTTTAAATCAGCATATTCCCATTTATTTAATGTACTCTTGTTAAACCACAATTCCATATCACTTTTAATAGATGTACTAAAGTGACTACTTTCATCAATAAAAACATTTCTTATTCCATTGATTTTATGATCACCATCAATATTATTTACAATTTGAATAGCTCCATTTGAATGAAATTTTCCAATAATTTTTTGTCGATTATTATAAAACTGAAATGGCCCATCCCAATTACTATCCCAAGGCGAACCAGTTATTTGGCTTGCTGTCCTATTATCTCCTACAATAAAGGAATAGCCAAATACACCAGAATCTATATCCTTTCTCTTTACCTTACAAGTTGCCACTACTGACACCGGCACTTTATCAAAGCCAAACATCCGCATAAAAGTCGTTGGTACATCTTCAGAGGCAAAGAGAGATAACAAAACGGTTGTTGTATCTCCTGACCCATTCAAAGTTCGTCTAGTTACTTTATCAATCATTCCCGCTTTGCCATTGGCCTTCATATATAATTCTGCATTTTCCGGTTTATTATCATTATTTCCGTAATCAAATCGTCCATACACCAAAACCGCCGCATCGGCTGCGTTTTGCAACTTCGATTTATGAGCAAATGCATTTCCCAAGTCCATAGCCAATCCCGCGCAGGCAAAAATAATCGGAAGCAGAACGGCGGTGAATACCAGAAAAACGCCTTTTTGATTTTTGAAAAGTCCATTGAGCCAGTTCATCGGTTGCCTCCTTATCAATGAGTTTACAGTTCTCCGTTTACGGTTTTATAGAAATTGGATTTGGTGACTCGTGACTAGTGACTGGTGACTAGGAAATGCGTCCAATCACTCATATTCTCGCTAGTATTATAGCATAAATATAGCGGGAAATGGCTAGAGACATGTTTCACGTGAAATATAGTGAAAAAGGTTATTATTCTTCCTATTGTTTCTGCGTAACAAATCCATGAACCGCTTGTCAAAGGGTTAGCCCTTCGGGCAGGTTATATTGGTGGAGCATTCATAGCGTCAAGTAGCAAAGACACAAAAGAGAAAGGGTTATAAAGGGTTATGAAACTTTCGGTAGTCCCATAACCCTTTATAACCCTTTTAACCTTGTACTAAGTGGTTCATTGATTTGTTACGCCAAAGAAATCTGCAGAATAATAACCCTTTTGTGCCTATGTTTCACGTGAAACACAGCTCCAACTATTTTCATAAGGCTATAAAGAATGGGTATTGGGGCGCTTTATAAGTTGTGCACCCCTTCCACCATTCCTCATTCCTAATTATATTTCAGTCGTCTCTATCCACCTTGTATTTCCGTTCCAGTTCTTTATAGTCATCGAGGCCGATGATGCTGTTGAAGTGACCGAATTCGATCATGTCTTTCAGGTGGTCTTCGGTGGTGCCTTTTTCGTTCAGGTTGCTGAACAGGTCGTAGAGGGTCTTGGAAATGGCGTAGACAGCGCTGCATGCCCAGAATACCACGGAGAAGCCCATCTGTTCCAGTTCTTTGGCCGGAATGAGTGGGGTCTTGCCGCCTTCAATCATGTTGGCAACGATGTAAGCGCCGCTGCCTTCCATGCCTCTGGCGAATTTTTCCAATTCTTCGCGGCTGCCGATGCCGTCAGCGAAGCAGATTTCTGCGCCAGCATCAGCGTAGCGTTTGCTTCTTTCGATGGCGTCATCGATACCGTAAACAGCGCGGCTGTCGGTACGGGACATGATCATGGTCTGTTTATCGAAACGAGCGTCCACAGCGGCTCTGATTTTCTGGGCATGTTCTTCGGCGGTGATGACCTGTTTGCCGTCCATGTGACCACAACGTTTCGGCCAAGCCTGGTCTTCAAAGAAAATGCAGGCAGCGCCGGCCTGTTCAAACATCTGCTCCGTGCGGATGATATTGAGCGCATTGCCGTAACCAGTGTCGCCGTCCGCAATGATCGGGATATTGACAGCGTTGCAAATACCGGTGAGCTGTTCTGCCATTTCGGTGCAGGACAGAAGGCCTACATCTGGCTGGCCCAGACGGGATGCGGAAACGGAGTAACCGCCCATAGCGAGGGCCGGAATGCCTGCCATTTCTGCAATCTTGGCACCCAGAGCATCGCCGACGCCTGGCGCAATCATAATGTGACCGGATTTCAAATTTTCACGGAATGCAATACGTTTTTCAGTGGCTGTTTTCATGATTTTCATAGTGATTTCCTCCCAACAAATATGATTCACATAGAATTGCTATACATTAGAAGCCAATAGATATTTTGTTGTCAGTTGTTAGTTGTTGGTTGTTTGGAATCTCCCAAAACCAACAACAGACAACCAACAACTAACAACAAAATCAAAAAGCGCCTCTTGGAAACAGTTTTCCTGTATCCAAGAGGCGCCAAAGCGCGGTACCACTCTTATTTGTCCCTTGCTAAGCATATTGGTTGGTGGTGACTGGTGACTGGTGACTGGAAATGTTGTTGGTTGTTAGTTGTTAGTTGTTAGTTGTTAGTTGTTAGAAACCGATATATCAACTATTTCATTTCCAAATAAAAAGAGGGGGCAGGGGCGCTATATACATTTGATGCGCCCCTTCCTTCATTACGCACTACGCACTTCGCATTACGCACTCAATAAAAAACGCCCTTGTCCATCTCGGACAAGGGCGACAGTACGCGGTACCACCTTGCATTATACTTAGCTATCCTTAACGCGGATCCTACGCTTTGCTTACTTATTTCAGCTTCGTGCTCCCAGGTGACACGCTTCCTCTGCCATACCGGTTCCCACCTATGCCGGCTCTCTGTGCTGTAGAATAAAAGCTTAATCCTGCTCATCGCATGTTTTCTTCATGTATGGAGCTATTATAGAGCAAGGATTTTTTCTTGTCAATGAGGAAATTGGGAAACAATTTCTAACGTTTTAAAACAGGATGCATAGGTTGATTGTGTGGCTCAGGTGGCTCAAGTTTCTCAGGTTGCTCAGGTTTCTGAGGGTTCTGAGGGTTCTCGAATGTGCCTCTTGCCGTAGACGTCATTTCGACCGATGGGATTCGTGCAAAATGACGCGGTAGGGTAGTTCAGTACTATGTTAGACAGAAGT
>DBLC01000134.1:4256-4404 GCA_002297935.1 Dialister sp. UBA734 | reverse complement strand
CCATCGGTCGAAATGACGGAATCCGGTAGTGGCTTATTTCCCTTAGAACCTTCAGCACCATCAGAACCCTAAGTCCCCTGTCATCCGCTAACGCCAGACGCCTATACCAATAACCCCAAAAGTATCTCATCCCGCCAGTGCGAGCTAT
>DBLC01000134.1:152-4217 GCA_002297935.1 Dialister sp. UBA734 | reverse complement strand
CCCCCTTCCAAAGGAAGAGGGCAACCGCTATTTCTGATTTTTCTAGTGTCATGTTTCACGTGAAACATGAGGTAAGCGAGCGCGGAGCCCAATCCCCAGGACCTAGCTGCTAATCCCTAGCTACATTCCCATAAAAAAAGAGGGGCGCTTTATACGTTGTGCGCCCCACCTTCATTTCTAACTTCTAACTACTCACTTCTCACTGCTTTTATGCCATTTCTTCTGCTTCTGGCAGTTTTTCTTCTTCGTATTCTGGATCGAATTTCGGATTCAGTACGTTCACATAGAGCCAAGCCAGCATCGCACCGGAGATGTTATGCCATGCGGAGAAAATAGCACCAGGAACGGTAGCGGCTGCCATGGAAGCGAAATGGGCTTTCGCCAGACCTACAGCCAGGCCGGAGTTCTGCATACCTACTTCGACGGACAGAGCCACTGCCTTTTTCCAGGAGAGGCCCACCATGCGAGCGATACCGAAGCCCAGAGCATAGCCCAGACAGTTGTGGAGAACTACAACCAGGAGAATCACGCCGATGTTAGCGATGATGGCATTCTTGCTGCCGCCGATAACGCCAGCGATGATGAGGGAAATCGCAATAGAGGAAACTGCCGGAGTATAGTCGGTCGCAGTCGCAGCCAGTTTCGGCAGGAAAGTTTTCACAGCCACGCCGAGGCAAATCGGAACGATCACGATCTGCAGGATGGAAATAAACATGCCAACCGGGTCAAAGGCAATTTTCGTACCAATGAGCATGTAGGTAATCGCCGGTGTCAGAATCGGAGACAGCACGGTGGATACAGAGGTCATGGTGACAGACAGTGCCAGGTCGCCTTTACTCATAAAGGTGATCACGTTGGAAGAGGTACCGCCTGGGCAAGTGCCAACCAGGATGACACCAGCGGTCAGAGCCGGGTCCAGCTGGAACAGCGTAGCCAGTCCAAATGCCAAGAGTGGCATGATGAGGAACTGGGCGCAGGCCCCAAGGAATACGTCTTTCGGACGTTTGAATACCAGAACGAAATCTTTGACAGACAGGGTGGTCCCCATGCCAAACATAACCACGCCTAAGAGGCAGGACAGTACGGAAATGCCACCCACTTTACCGGTGACCCATTTGAAGTTTTCCGGCATCACGAAACCCATCACCAAAAAGGCGATAGCAATGAAACCGAAGTATTTACCAATCATTGCACAAAACTTTTTCATACACTCTCTCCTATTTTTTATTGTTGTTAGTTGTTAGTTGTTGGTTGTTTTTTCCCCCAACAACCAACAACTAACAACTAATCTATTTCTTTCAAAAAAACTGAATTAACAAGTAGTCATTATGCCAAATAGCATATAAAAGGGGTATTGGGGCGCTTCCAAAATTTGTGCGCCCCTTCCACCATTACGCACTACGCACTTCGCATTACGCACTATATCTATTATTTCAAAACCGCCCCTGTATTGGCCGAGGTAACCAATTTTGCATAACGGGACAGGTAGCCGGTCTTGACTTTCGGTTCCGGCTGTTTCCATTCGGCTTTTCTCTTAGCCAGTTCTTCATCGCTGACACAGAGTTCCAGTTTACGAGCCGGGATGTCGATGGAAATACGGTCTCCGTCATGAATGAGGCCAATGGGGCCGCCTTCCATGGCTTCCGGGGAAATATGGCCGATGCAAGCGCCGCGGCTGGCACCGGAGAAACGTCCGTCGGTGAGAAGTGCCACTTTGAGGCCCATGCCGGTGATGACAGCGGTGGGGTTCAGCATTTCTCTCATGCCCGGGCCGCCTTTCGGTCCTTCGTAACGAATGACCACCACATCGCCTTCGTGAATCTGTCCGCCGGTGATGGCTGCAATGGCTGTTTCTTCAGAGTCAAAGCATTTCGCTACCCCTTCGTACACTTTCAGGTCCGGATCAACGGCACTTTCTTTGATGACTGCGCCATCGGGAGCCAGATTGCCTTTCAGAATGGCAATGCCGCCTTTGTTCATGTAGGCTTTTTCTACCGGGTGAATGACTTCTTCATTTTCAATCTTCGCATCCTTGATGCGGTCCGCTACGGTGCCGGTGACGGTCTGGCAATCGGTGTGAATCAGTCCCAGTTTGGTCAGTTCGTGCATGATGGCTGGAATGCCGCCTGCTTCGTCCAGGTCCTGCATGTGGTAGGTACCACCAGGGCTCATCTTGGTGATGTATCTGGCGCGGCTGCTAATTTCATCAAAGAGAGACAGCGGCAGTTCCAGCCCTGCTTCATGGGCAATGGCCGGCAGGTGCAGCACCGTATTGGTGGAACCGCCGATAGCCATGTCCACAGCGATGGCATTCTTGAACGCATCGAGAGTCAGGATATCTCTTGGCTTCACATCTCTCTTCACCAAATCGAGAATCACCTTGCCTGCCTGTTTCGCCAGAATGCGGCGACGGCCGAAATACGCCGCCGGAATGGTTCCATTTCCTGGAAGACCCATGCCGAGCACTTCGGTCATGCAGTTCATGGTATTGGCGGTAAACAGACCAGCGCAGGAACCGCAGCCTGGGCAAGCACGGAATTCCATCTGTTCCATTTCTTCTGCAGAAAGCTGTCCAGATTCAAATTTCCCAGCCGCTTCAAACATGGTGGAAACGCTGATGTTGCAGCCCTTCCAACGACCAGCCAACATTGGGCCGCCGCTGACAACCACGGTTGGAATATTCAAACGACCAGCGGCCATAAGCATCCCCGGAACGATTTTGTCGCAGTTCGGAATCATTACGAGACCATCAAACGCATGGGCATTGGCCATGGCTTCGATGGAATCACAAATCAGTTCGCGAGACGCCAGGGGATATTTCATCCCGTTGTGCCCCATGGCAATCCCATCACACAGCGCAATGGCCGGGAATTCCACCGGAGTACCGCCCGCAGCTGCCACGCCCAATTTTACCGCTTCGCAAATTTCACGAAGATGCATATGGCCCGGTACGATTTCATTGAAAGAATTGACGATACCAATCATCGGCTTCGCCAGATCCTCATTGGAATACCCCATGGCATGGAATAATGTACGGTGTGCGGAGCGGGTCGCTCCCTTTTTGACAATGTCACTTCTCATTTTTACTACTCTTTCCCCTTTCATAGGTCATGTGACTACGTTACGCATGGAGACAATTTGCAAAAATCCGCTTTCACTACAGGTTACTCAGGTTTCTCAAGATTCTCAAGTTGCTCAGGTTTCTCGAACGAAATACTGACGCTAGCGTCTATGAGCACTCTCGAGAACCCTAAGAACCTTCAGAACCCTTAGAACCTTTAGCACAGAAGAAATACTCCCATATGCCTCTTGCCTTCCTCACACTACCTCTACATGCGGACATAAAAAATCCGTCCCTCGTCATGACGACAAGGGACGGATATCATTCCGCGTTACCACCCTAATTTCTGAAGGAATTACTTCCTTCAGACACTCTCCAACGTACTATCATACGCGTTTCCTATAACGGAGAACCACCGTCAGCACTTATTCTCATTCAGCACTGCACCTCCGGGATGATTTTCATTCCTCCGATTCTACTGATTTGCACCATCCATCAGCTCTCTATGAGAATCTATGAAAAACTACTCTTTCCCTTCCAAGGATTTTGGTTTTAGAAGTTGTTTGTGATTATACGCTTTACTTTTTATCATGTCAAGAGATTTTTTAGATGTTGTTTAGATTGGGGTGGCTGGTGACTCGTGACTGGTGACTGGTAGCTAGGGATTAGTGGCTAGGCCCTAGGGATTTGGGATGTCTGTAAGTTAAAGGATTGTGTCAATAACAATGATTTCGCCAGAGAGTATAAGTTTCTCAAGGTTCTTAGGTTGCTAAAGTTTCTCAGGTTTCTCGAATGTGCCTATAAACGCTGGCAATATCATCCACCAATGATCCCCTTCCTTTGGAAGGGGATAGGACTTGAGCGCAGCGAAAAGTCCAGGGGATAGCTCGCATTAGCGGGATGAAATACGTTCGATCCTACGCCTTTAGGCGTCCTCTCTAGCGTCACTTGGCACGTTCGAGAACTTAAATTATCTCCCCCTTTGGGGCAATGTTGTTAAGTTA
>DBLC01000134.1:0-125 GCA_002297935.1 Dialister sp. UBA734 | reverse complement strand
ATATGTGATGATCCCTTTCGTGACGAAGTTTCTTAGGTTGCTCAGGACTCTCAAGTTTCTCAGGTTTCCCGAATGAGATGATAACGCCAGCATCTATCGGCAGATTCGAAGAACCTGAGCAGCCT
>DBLC01000144.1 GCA_002297935.1 Dialister sp. UBA734 | reverse complement strand
TATCCCCGGCCCGCAAGCGGGCCTGCCCCTTCCTGAGGAAGGGGCTTTTTTTATAGGGAAAGTAGGCAGTAAACCGTTAACTGCTTACTTCCTACTGGTAACGCAAAAACATTAGATGATGTTTCATAAATTTTGTGACGGTCTATGACGGTATAATTTCTATGATTCTTCTATTTCATAAACGACTATATATGAATGGAATTCATGCATAAAAATGTGACTGTCACAGACCGTCATAGACTGTCATGAAATGGTACGGATGTACTTGTAAAAATAAGAACAAAAAGAGAGAAAAAATCATGATTTGTTTCCTATATATATCCGATGGTATCGGTGTATATAGGATTTTTTTGCGTAAAAACGTATGTTAAAGGTAAGTGTTTTATGACAGTCATGACGGTCTCTTCCATTATTTTCTATAGCAAAGCAAAAAATAGGCCATACACATAGTCCTATAGAAAAGTAGGGAAGTGACTGTCATGACTGTCATGGTGTAAAAAATAACTTTGGTTGTTTGAGCAAAAAAAACAACAATCATCGCTCATCCAGTTCCTCGCTATTGAAATAGTGAATGAACGAGCAGCCACTAAAAACATACGTCTAATTCGTTTAGATCATCATTGAACAGATATTGCTGCATTTTACGTATAGCACATCTATTATATTTCTATTGACGAAACGTTCAAAGCAATGATAATATATAACCATAGGAAAGGAGATGATTTCCCAATGAAAGAAGAGTTTGACAAAGGATTGATGATTGGCAATATTTCTTATCTGCTTGAAAAAACAGGGAAGAAAATTGGCGAACTCGAAGCAGAAGCCGGGGTGAGTACTGGATATATTTCTCGCTTGGTGAAAGATGAAAAATCAAAGCCAGGAATTGACTTCATTCTGGGGGCTGCTCAAGCATTGCGGGTGTCTGTAGATACACTTTTGAATTTTGACTTAAAGAAGGCAACTCCTATGGAGCGGTACTTATCCAATTTTTTGGAGAAGTTGATGGATGATACCTTAGCGGATAAGTTGGATTGGATCCAAGAGGGGCCGGAGGATTTCACCCGCGGTGAGGTGGAGCAGAATGAGAAAGCGCCCCATCCTATGCAATCGGTCAAGACGTTTCATGATTTTCGTGGTGGCGATTATCCCGATGAGGTGCACCAGGTGGTACTTGTGTCCCATGCGTTTAAGGAACAGACAGCCATTGCAGGGAATTGTTTCCATCTGAGACTGAAAAATGGCTATTTCCTGTATCTTATGAATTTTCATATGGATGTGGATTCCCCAGAGGCCAATCTCAGTGAGGCTGGGTATGCCAAGGAAATTTGGATGCTCCGTCCCAATGGGGAGAAGGAATATATTTGCAGCAACCATGACCAATCTGGGTTGGGCAATCTGACGGAAACTTTGTATCAAGCGGTGACAGAACGGACGAAGTATCCCATCAAGCAGGATTTGAAGAATGTGATCGATGCATTTATGCAGGATGATTTAAAAGATGATCCGCCGGAATCGACCTATGTCCCTTATAATTCCGATGATGATATCCCTTTTTAAAAAGATAGGAGAGAACCACGATGAAGAATGGTCCCGTACAGCGGTTCCCAATCCGGGTGACCCAAAGTTTGTATCATTATCATGCCAGATTTTGTGATTTGGTGGTGGTTGATGGAGAAAAATGGTATTTAGAAACCAAACTGGCCACGGGGAAAGTCCAAATTCCCATGGATGATTTCTTCCATCAGATTCGGACATTTAAAAAATTGTTGCCCCCAAAAAAGATGAATAAATAGTGGCTGGTCAATCATTCACTTTTGATAGATAAGAAGTATGCATTCTGACTGTGTTACACAAGCGGTATAAAACTCGTTTTCCCTTGGAGAAGGGGGAATACAAGGGGGATAGACGCTTCTAGCGGGACAAAATCCATTGCTCATAGCCAAACATGAACTATCATCCGCTAGTGCTGATTATGTCCCTTCGGGCCATTTCTATCCCCGGCTTCGCCGCCCCTTCTCCAAGGGGCCACACGCTAGTGAAACTACCATTTCCATACATTGTGATTGACTATATGCAAAAAATTTTGCCATATGCAGCATAAACATGTGCATGATTCATTCAAGATTTTACGCCATATTTCGCGATAGACACAGTCTGTATGCATTAATGACCAGCAATTAAATAGACACAATCAAAGAAGTTACCGCAATGAGCCCTAAGTAACAGGAGCTAACCGCCGGAGCTATCTTTAGTCTCTCTACAGGAGAGGTTATGGATGGCTCCGGCTTTTTATTTTCAAGGAGGTTTACACCTATGAATTTCCATGCGTATTTGGCAAAGTGTGTTCAAAATCCAAAAAATGTATATTACCCCGACCGGGTATCGATTTCCTGTCAGGCAGACTTGGAAAAGGCGGTTCGTATGGACCATGTGGCTGCTCAGTTTGAAGGGGGAATCCGGGGACTCAAAAATTTCCGCTCTGCCGATGTGTCCATTATGGATTGCGATAATGATAGTGATGATCCAAAGGATTGGGTACATCCGGAAGATTTGTACTACCTGTTCCCTGGGGTGGCTTTTGCGGTGGTAGCCAGTCGGAGCGATGGCAAGGCGAAGGGAAATAAATCGATTCGTCCGCGGTTTCACTTGTATTTTCCCCATCGGGAATTTCTGACACCGGAAAAAGAGGAACAGCTGAAACGAGCCATTCGAGAAAGGTATCCCTTTTTTGACAAAAACGCTTTAGATGCCGCCCGGTTCATTTTTGGCTGCACACCGAATTATGTCATCTGGCATGACGGAGCCATGACCATTGAGGAATATCTGGAAAAGACCCGGTCGCCGTGGATTCGGGAGATGAAGAAACCTTTGCTGCTTCCTGGCTCTAACGAAGAAGGCGTCAATCATGAAGAGCCGCCGCCTTCGCCCTTCGGGGCGATAGAGGGGAACATGGCTGGGGAAGAAGTCTCTATTTCCAAGGATATGGCGGAGGAAAATACCGAAACGGCTGTGACCATGCATCCTATCACAGAAGGCCGTAGAAATAGCACGCTGTACCATTTGGCGACAAAGATTGTCAAACGCTACGGTATAGGAGACGGGGCCAAGCGAAAGTTCTGGGAACAGTCCAAGCGGTGTAACCCGCCGCTCCCTGTTTCAGAACTGGGTTCTATCTGGAAGAGTGCAGAGAAATTTTGGGAGAAAATTGCCATAGAGCCAGGGTACTTGCCGCCGGAAACCTATCAGAAGGCCATGGAAGTCCCTTCCTTATGTCCGGCGGATTTTTCAGATATGGGAGAAGCGAAGGTCTTTATGAAGTATACGCAGCAGAAATTGGTTTACACAGAAGCTACAGATTTCATGGTCTATGATGGGAAAAAATGGGTGGAATCCCATGTGGGGGCTTATCAGCTTTGCCAGGATTTCTTGGATGAGCAAAAGAAAGAGGGAGAACGGGCTTTGGCAGCTAGAGAAAAAGCACTGATTTCTCTTGGTGTTGCAAAAGATACCATTATTAGTGGTAAAGGTCTGAAGAAAGGATGCACAGAAGAAGTGAGAGCGGGCTATGAAAGCTATCTGGAAGTCAGGAAATATGTAGATTTTGTGCAGAAACGGCGGGATTATCGCTGTATCGATGCGACCATGAAAACCGTGGCATCTATGGTACATGTGGATATTTCTCTTTTCGATCAAGAAACATTCCTGCTGAATACGCCGGAGGGAACCTATGATTTGCGGGAAGGCCTTTTGGGAAGGCGTCCCCACCAGCCAGCGGATTATGTGACGAAAATGACCAATGTGTCTCCTTCTGCGGACAATGAGCACCTTTGGCAGGAGGCTTTATCTTCCTTTTTCTTGGGGGATAAAGTGCTTATCCAGTATGTGAAACAGCAGGTGGGGATGGCCCTTTTTGGCCATGTCTACCAGGAAGGACTTCTTATCGCCTATGGAGATGGGGCCAATGGGAAATCCACATTCTGGAATGCGATTTTTCGTGTACTGGGCAGTTATAGCGGCAGCTTGTCTGCCGATGTATTGACCTTCTCTTGTCGGCGAAATGTGAAACCGGAAATGGCAGAACTCAAGGGGAAGCGTCTGGTCCTGGCGTCGGAGCTGGAAGAAGGGATGCGTCTCAATACGTCCCTGGTGAAGCAGCTTTGTTCCACCGATGAAATACTGGCGGAAAAGAAATATCGGGCTCCCTTCCGCTTTACGCCTAGCCATACTTTGGTGCTTTGTACCAATCACTTGCCCAGCGTGGGTGCCAGGGATCAGGGCACGTGGCGACGGTTATTTCCCATTCCATTTAAAGCGAAATTTACCTGTTCTGTCGAAAAAATGAATTATGCCGATGTGTTGGTGGAAAAGGCGGGCGGTGCCATATTGAAATGGCTCATCGAGGGCGCTAAAGAAGCCAGTGATTTGAATTTTCATATCCCTCTTCCGCCCATTGTCCGTGACATGCGGAATGAGTATTACGAAGAAAATGATTGGCTCTTGCATTTTCTGGAAGATTGTTGTGAAACTGACAAAACATATACCCAGCCATCGGGATCGTTTTATAACGCCTATCACGCCTATTGCTTTAGACAAGGCGAATATGCCCGAAGGAAATCGGATTTCTACGCTGCCCTTTCCTCCGCTGGGTATGGGAGGTATAGAACAGGAACTGGTCGGTATATCCAAGGCGTGAGACTGAAAGCGGAATATCTGGAGAATGCGGGGTAGACGTGAAGGCCTTAGTGCGTCAACATAGGCAAAGGTTTCTGTAGCGATGGAGCGGCTGGAATGTACATTTCACACGTTTCGCTATGCGAAGGTTCTGACTCTATCGTTATAAGCTCTAGGGAAACGCTGATTT
>DBLC01000043.1 GCA_002297935.1 Dialister sp. UBA734 | reverse complement strand
GACAGGGGAGCCAAGACGCTGGTGATGATGTGATTAAGAGTCATTTGCGATGTAACCGTTAGTAGCACTTTTATGGTATGTGCCAGTTGGAACCTTTTTCGCTTGAGGTTTGAGATTTCTCCACTTCTGTTCAACATAGTACCGGACTGCACTGCTATTTCATTAAGCACAAATCCCATCGGTCGAAATGACGTTTATAGCAGGTTGTCAAAAGTTCATAGAGTGTATCTATATCGATAGGAGCGGGTATTACCGAGTTCGCGTGAGATGTTCATGGCGAAGTATACCGCTTGCGCTGCCCCCTCAGCCTTCGGCAGCTCGAGGGCAGGGGAGCCAAGACGCTGGTGATGATGTGATTAAGAGTCATTTGCGATGTAACCGTTAGTAGCACTTTTATGGTATGTGTCAGTTGAAACCTTTTCCGCTACAGCTTTGAGATTTCTCCACTTCTGTTCAACATAGTACCGGACTGCACTGCTATTTCATCAAGCACTAATCCCGTCGGTCGAAATGACGGATTTGGCTAGTGGCACATTTTTCCTAATCCCTAGGGCCTAATCCCTAGCTACTTTCCAGTCACCAGTCACCAAACCACCCCATAAATTCCCGCTCACGTTTATATTTATTCATCTTTCGGTTGACGCAATTATAAATATATGGTATTGTTAATCTATGCTCAATCAGAGCAGTGTAGTAATTTTTTTAGGAGGAATTTCCATGAAAGGTACAGTTAAGTGGTTCAGTGCAGAAAAAGGCTACGGCTTTATTGAAAGAGAAGAAGGCGGCGACGTTTTCGTTCACTTCTCCGCAATCCAGGCTGACGGCTTCAAAACACTGAATGAAGGCCAGAAGGTCGATTTTGAAATTATTGATGGCGCAAGAGGACCTCAGGCTGCTAACGTTAAAGTTGAAGGCTGATCACTTACTGAAGCTATAGAGCATTAGTTTCTGAATCAAAAGAAGAGTCGCGAAAGCGGCTCTTTTTTGATTGAGTGCGTAATGCGAAGTGCGTAGTGCGTAATGGTGGAAGGGGCGCATCAAATTAGGAAGCGCCCCAATACCCCATTTATAAAGGTGATTGTTCTGCTGGCTTGTTACGTTTCACTATGTGAAGCTGTGGCTTACCAAAAGGTTAAAACGGTTATAAAAGGTTATGAGATTATGGTTGTCCCATACCCCTTTATAACCTTTTTAACCTTGAGCGTATCGGTATATATCACCATGTTTGACGAGGAAATCAGCAGAATCATACCCTGTATCATCACGCCCGACCATCGCTATTTCATACTACCTTTAAAATGTTCCTAAAATATGTCTAATAATATATTTGACTTACGGTCTGTAAAATGGTAATCTTAATCTAATGTACAAGCACCATGGGTGTTATTTTTATGGCTAGGAGGCCCCTTAGAATGGATTTGCTTCACTTATTTCATGCCGGTGGATTTATGATGTATCCACTGCTCATTGCTTCGATCATTGTTGTGGCTATTTTTATTGAACGGTTCAAATATTACCATTCCGCCAAGTCGGATATGGACAAGCTTTCCAAGGAAATACCGGAATACTTAGCCAATCACGATATGGAAGGATTGAAGGCGGCTTTGAAGAAAGATGGGGGCATTCCGGCTTCTGTCGTACTGGCTGGGGCGGAACATCTGTCCATGAAAGCCAACCAGACTGCTATCGTGGAAGGCGCCGCTGCTCATGCGGCAGGGCTTCTGAAGGCCTATCTGAATTACCTGGACGTCATTGTTACTCTGTCTCCATTGATGGGGCTGCTGGGCACCGTTGTGGGCATGATTGGTTCCTTTAACGTACTGTCCGTCGCAGAAGGCCAGCCATTTGCTATCACCGGCGGCGTGGCAGAAGCACTGGTGTGCACTGCTACGGGCCTCTTTGTGGCTATCATTGCCCTCATTGCTTACACCTACCTGGCACAGCAGGTGGCGAACTTTGTATCCCAGATGGAAAAACTGGGCTCTCTGTATTTGTCTATCGTAGAGGCTGAATAGCTATGAAACTGGAATCAATGAATGTGGAGAAGAAACCGAAGATTATGATTATCCCGATGATCGATATCATTTTCTTCCTTTTGGTTTTCTTCATGATGAGTATGCTCACCATGGTGGTGCAGAAATCCATCAATTTGAACTTGCCCCAGACTGCATCGGCCCAGATTGATTTGCAGAAGACTTTGCCAATCAGTGTCACCGAAGATGGGACCATTTATGTAGAACAGGAAAAGATTCCGAAAGAAGCGTTCCATAAGCGCATGGAAATAGAGAAGAATAGAAATCCGGATATTTCCATCGTCCTTCGTGCGGACGAAAAATCGGAACACGGCGATTTCGTCTTTGTCCTGGACCAGCTGAAATCGGTGGGCATCAGTAAAATCGGCATTGCGACTGCCTCCAAAGGGCAAGAGTAGTGGGGTGGCGTGATGGCAAAGTTTAAATATCGTTGGACTTCTGCCTTTGGCACCTCCCTCATCTGCCATGCAGTGGTCATCGGTGCGATCACCGGACTGATGATTCTATTTCCGCCTGCACCGACCAATAAGGGCCCCATCGAAGTGGACCTGGTCACCATGAGCGGCGGCGGTGGCGGCGGAGGAGGAAATGGCGGAGAGTCGCCGAAACTGGAAGAGCAGCTGCCAAAGATCAAAGCGGCAGCCGCCACTCCGACAGCTCCTCCGCCGGCGGTTCCTACCGAACCTGACCCACAGGCAGAGAATGATGTCCATGAAATAGCAAAAACCCCCGACCCGGATGCATCCACCAGTCAATCTACGTCCTCTTCGGCATCTGCCAGCGATGGCAGCAGCGACAGCGATGGAGGAAGTAGCAGTGGCACCGGTGGCGGCACAGGCGGTGGTAACGGCACAGGAAATGGTCCTGGCGACGGCAGCGGTGAAGGCCCTGGATCCGGCAGCGGCTCCGGTGGCGGTAGCGGTAGTGGTTACGGCGACGGCAGCGGCGATGGGGCTGGCAGCGGCGAAACCATGGGCCCGCAGCTCCTGTCTGCCCCGTCTCCGGCTTATCCGGAATCGGCTCGTAGAGCCAATATTTCCGGTACCACCGTGGTGGGCCTCACCATCAGCACTGATGGCAGCGTGTCCAGCGCGTGGGTGGTTTCTTCCTCCGGTAATGGCGAACTCGATAGCGCTGCTGTGAACGCCGTTTACGGATGGCAGTTCGTCCCAGCGAAACAGAACGGCACACCGGTGACATGTAACTCCCAGGTGCCGGTAACGTTTAACTTGAGGGGATGACGGGAGTGCTAGACGCTGTGGCGTCATTTGAGTTACTATCCGGCTTTGCAAAAAAAGGTTAATAAGGTTATAAGGGTTATAAAAGGTTATGAATTGGCCTTTTATAACCTTTTTTGGTTTGGGAAATAGGGATTAGTAGCTAGGCCCTAGGGATTGGGATTGTTGGAGCCAGTTGTGGTCATACTAAAACGGGAAGTCTCATT
>DBLC01000062.1:7955-8403 GCA_002297935.1 Dialister sp. UBA734 | reverse complement strand
ATGTTTCACGGGAAACATGACTTTAGCGAATCAAAACAGTCGACTCGCTAGTCCATATCCCAAAGCGACGCAGAGGAGGCCGGTGAGGAGTTGGCAGGCCATGTAGGTGAGGCCGGTGAGGTAGTGACCGGAGAGGAAGAATTGGAGTGTTTCATTCATGAAGGACGAAAAGGTGGTGAATCCTCCCAGGAAGCCGGTGATCAGCAGGGCCGCTGCGGCGGGGGAGGGACAGAGTTTCGCAAAGAAAACACTGAGAAATCCAATCACCAGGGAACCCAGTCCGTTGACGAACCAGGTGCCGTAAGGAAATCCGGTGCCCAGGGTGCTGGAAATCAGAATGGTCATGCCATATCGGCAAAGACAACCGAAACCGCCACCGAGGGCGACGAGAAGAGGAAAGGTGTAATGAGACATAGTGAACTCCTTATAAAAGCAGTGAGAAGTTAGA
>DBLC01000062.1:7594-7815 GCA_002297935.1 Dialister sp. UBA734 | reverse complement strand
GGAAATCGGTCAATAGCGTTTGACTAAGAGACACTAGCGAGAGGCGCATTTTCCGGGAGTGCATGTATCACCGAGTTCGCTTATCGTACTGCGGGAGAAGTATATCGCTAGAGCAGCCCCCTCTTTTATTCTCCCCCGGCGGGGGAGACGAGACGCTAGAGATGATTTCGCAAGTGTCATGTTTCACGTGAAACGTAAAATGCCTTCCCCAGTGGGGAAGG
>DBLC01000062.1:0-7550 GCA_002297935.1 Dialister sp. UBA734 | reverse complement strand
GGAAATCGGTCAATAGCGTTTGGCTAAGAGACACTAGCGAGAGGTGCATTTTCCGGTTGTGACATTTGACAGGCATACCGGGATAATCCTTATCCACCGCTCCGCGGTCCCCCTTCTCCAGAGGAGAAGGCATCGCGTTTAACGGTAGCGTAACATAGAGCTGATACCGCAAGCATGTTTTACGTGAAACGTGTGTAAAAGATTATACATTGCTGATGAAATAACCTTATATAACCCTTTTAACCCTTTGACAAGCCGTATTCACTCATCATGAAACATAACAAATCAGCAGAATCATAACCTTTTATTTTCTAATCCCCAGTCACTAGTCACGAGTCACCAGTCACGAGTTTCCCCTTTACCACCATGGATGATTCTATTATAATGAAGAAAATGTAAAATTGCATCGGATTCTGCGTTGGTGGATAGAAATCGTTTGTCCTTGGGAACGGCAGACGGCCAACGGGCAGAGAAATGGGAACCGGTCTTTTCTCGAAGAGGAGGGATGTCTGGTGATTTATGTAGGGATTGTGAATCATGAGGAGGAGTTGTCTTTGCTGCTCCGGCGGGTGCTGGCGGAAACCATGAGCCGTCTGGGGAAGAGTATGGGCTGTTTTTCTTATGAAAATAGTTACACCTTTCTCAATGAATGGAGACGGGGGCAGCGGCATTTCGATATTCTTTTGATGAATGTGTCTCTGCTGGAAGAGGGGACCCTCGAGGCGGCGCGGCAGGTGAAGGAGGCCTTTCCGGATACGGAAATCGTGCTTCTGGCGAAGAATGACAATTTGGCGCTCCAGGCGTTCCAGCTGGGAGTGCGTCATTATTTGCTTTTGCCTACCACCGAAGCGGCGGTGAAAGAGGCGGTGCTCCGCTGCGTCCGCGGTATGGAAGGCAATTGGCAGCGGAAGATCCTGGTGAAGTCCGGCACCACATGGCAGTTGGTGCCAGTGGCGGAGCTGGAGGCGGTGGTGAGTGATGATCACCATCAGATTCTGTGTCTTACCGGCGGCCAGGAGCTGGAAGTGCGGCTGAAGATGTCGGAAATACAGGAAGGTCTGGCGGGACGTTCGCCGTTTCATTTTCTATCCCCCGTGCGGGGCACTTTGGTCAATGCGGAAATGGTGGATTCTTTCGACGCGTCGGAAGTGCATATGAAGAGCGGTCGGATTCTCTCGGTATCGAAACGTCGGTATGGGGAGTTTAAGAAGGAAATGGAAAGTCTCATGGCGGACTAGGCGTGAGAGTCATGTTTCACGTGAAACAACGGCGTAGAGTGCGTAATGCGTAGTGCGTAATGGTGGAAGGGGTGCATCAAAATTATAGGGCGCCCCAATACCCCTTTTTATAAAAAAGGTTATAAAGGGTTATGGGGATACCATTTTCGCATAACCTTTTTAACCCTGACACATGCCTATACTGTTCTATGTTAAAAATCGTAAACAGTAGAATTATAACCTTTATACCTATTGTTTTACGTGAAACATGGCTCTATCCGTTTTTTTATTTCGGCGAGCTATATAAAAATGTTTCATACGGTTTGCTTGTATCGGTATAAGAGTAACTCGGCGTGCTTGCCGGCTACCATTTCTCACTTCTAACTTCTCACTTCTAACTCAACAAAGGAGGCTTCTATGGATACAGAGAATGTTGTCTGGTACAACGACAAGAAATATTTCCCTGTTTATGCCATAGGGGCGGTGGTGTTTTGTTTGCTGGGGGCGTATTTCTACTGGGGCGGTTCGGCCAAGGAGCAGGATGTGGAGGCTCTTCGGATGGAGCAGGATATGCTTCGAGCCTACGAAGCCCAGCCGCCAGCGGGACAGAGGAAGGATTTCCTTGTGCAGGCATTTCCTAAAGAGGGTCGGACGGAGTATGTGTCTCTTCTGGAAAATGTGGGCCTTTCTGTGAAGGATGTGACCGAAGAGGCGGGCAAGAGAAATGAATGGGGCGATTTTCATAAAATTTTTATTTCCGGAACCGGGAGTTTCTCACAAATTTTAGCTGGTTTTGATATAATAAAAAGTGAAGAAAGATGGAACGCGGTCAACCTGAAGGAAATGAAACGAAGTGAGGAAGGCCTTGCTTTTGAGATGGAGATAGAGACGTTCCAAGACCGAGGTATGTATGAAAAAGAGAAATATCGTCCTGATCGGTCCGATGGGGACAGGGAAAAGTCGCGCCGCTAAGATTCTTGCCGATGGGCTGGAGTGGCAGCTGGCCGACACGGATCGAATGATAGAACGGGACACGGGAATGAAAATCGCAGATTTTTATCGCGACGCGGGCCCTGAGGCGTTTGCGGAAAAGGAAATGAGTCTCATCAACCGGGTGCGGTACTACCATGAGGCAGTCATCGCTATGGGTGGCAATTATCCCATGACCGATGAGAAATTTCAACTTCTGGCGGAACACGGCGTCATGGTGCTGCTCTACGCGAAACCCTTCCGCCTGGCAGAACGGGTACGCCGCCGCATCGGCAAACGGCCCACCATGGATTATTCTGACGTGGATGGCTACGTGCGGCAAATGCTTCGCAAATGGACAAAATGGCGGGACCGGGTGGACGTGGTGATCAATACCACCAACTGCCATCCCGAACAGACCGCGCTGCTCATTGCGAGATATTTGGACCAACACCATGTGGAGTTTGTAGAACGGCGGCTCAACGGGATACGGTAGGGGTATGTTTCACGGGAAACTGCTATTGAGTGCGTAATGCGTAGTGCGTAGTGCGTAATGGTGGCCGGCGAGCGCACCATATTGCTCTTATATGGATAGTTTCATAAGAAGCGATATTCTTTTCTATATGCTCGCCGATTTTTGTTTCACGTGAAACATTATATAAAAAGGGGTATTGGGGCGCTTTATAAGTTGTGCGCCCCTTCCTTCATTACGCANNCACTTCGCATTACGCATTTTTCAATCGAGAGGAGCGGTTGCATATGCAAAAACGATTAGCGGTACTAACCAGCGGCGGTGATGCGCCGGGGATGAATGCGGCGGTGCGGGCGGTGGTTCGCACGGCACTGTCTATGGGATGCGAAATCTATGGCATTTATCGGGGCTATGCGGGCCTGTTGGATAATGACATGGTCCCGATGACATCTTCGTCTGTGAGCGGTATCATTCTCCATGGAGGCACCATGCTGAAGACTGCTCGGTGCAAGGCTTTTTTTGAAAGGGAAAATCAGGAAAAAGCGGCACAGATTTTGAAAGACCGAGACATCGACGGATTGGTGGTGGTTGGCGGCGATGGGTCCATCCAGGGAGCCGAAGTACTTTCCAAACTGGGGATTCCTACGGTGACACTGCCGGGAACCATCGATAACGACATGCATGGCACCGACGAAACCATCGGCCATGACACAGCGGTCAATGTGGTGGTTTCCGCGGTAAGCCGTATCCGCGACAGTGCATCGGCCCACGAACGGGCGGCCATCGTGGAAGTGATGGGCCGCTTTGCAGGGCACATTGCTCTCGACGCGGGATTGGCCTG
The DNA here is from genome assembly GCA_002297935.1 of Dialister sp. UBA734. Lineage (GTDB taxonomy): Bacteria > Bacillota > Negativicutes > Veillonellales > Dialisteraceae > Dialister. The sequence continues at coordinate 4,051 of DBLC01000062.1, read as the reverse complement.
CGGGGCCGAATACATTCTGGTACCGGAAGTACCATTCAGCCGAGAAAAATTGGCCAGAAGCCTCATGGGACAAATGAAAGCAGGACGAACCAATAGCATCATCATCTGTGCTGAAGGGGCGGACCATGGTCACGCCTTGGGCGATTGGCTCAGCGAACGGACCGGTATCGATATTTGTACCACCACGTTGGGATTTATCCAGCGAGGCGGACAACCCACAGCGAGAGATTGCCAGTTGGGTTCCATCCTGGGAGCAGCGGCAGTGAAAGCCTTGCTGGATGGCGAAACCGCAGCTCTGGTAGGAATGCAGCACGGCAAGGTCCGGGTACTTTCCTACGAAGAAGCGAAAAAAGAAAAAGAACCGTTCCAGCGAGGCCTCTACGATCTCTCCGTCATGCTGGGAGCGGCACAGACAGAAGGAACCATTGAAGAAAGCGGACTATGATATGGTAAAAGGCGGTGCGTCAATAGCGATGACACCGCCTTTTTAGTGCGTAGTGAGAAGTGCGTAGTGCGTAGTGGTGGAAGGGGCGCACAAAGTTTGGAAGCGCCCCAATACCCCATTTTTTAGAATGTTTCACGTGAAACATGATGATAGCGGGAAATGCTATAGCGTCTTGGCTCCCCTGTCGGGGGAGCTGCCGAAGGCTGAGGGGGAGGCACTGGCGATATACTTCGCCATGAACATATCCAGCGTATTAGGTGATACCTGCTTCTCACGGTAAAAAGGATAGTGGTTTTGTATTTACCGCTAGGAGCGGACAGCACCGAGTCCAATTGTCGTACCGTTGGCGTTTTATACCGCTAGAGGTGCCCCTCTTTCATTCTCCCCCGGCGGGGGAGACAAGACGCTAGAGGGGATTTCATTTGCGTCATGTTTCACATGAACCCGTTAGCAGAAAAATCGTCAACTGCTAACGGCCTACTGCCAACCGCCAACTAAAAAATATTTCCTTGACATCCCACGCGCTCCTGTTTAGCATAACAAAGAAGAGAGGGACAGGAGGAATCGTATGACCATTGGTAGAAATGTATATATAAGTGTAGTGGGCCTATTTCTTTGCGCACTGCTGTTGCTGACGGGCTGCGGAAAGGAAACCCCGGAGACGGCAGAATGTAAGGCCGAAACGGGAGAAACCATCCAGGCGGTGTTGGACACGAAGGATGATTTTCATATGAAATACACCTCCGGGGTGCTCATGGTATATCAGAAAAAGAAACTGATGATGCAAATCGCATTCCTGAACGAAGAACAGCGACAGGCCCAGGTGGATCATATGCGGGATGGAAATATGAGCCGGGTGCTGAAAGAAGAAGGGAAACGGATTTCCTATGAGAAAACCGATGCCCAGGGGCTGGTGAATTATTTCATCTTCCCCGTAGGCGAGAAAACATACGCCTACTGTGCGACGTACCTTCCGGAGAAAACAGCGGAATCAGTGTTGCAACGGTTGACACTGAAGGTGGCAGGAAAATAGTGGTAAAGAGTGCGTAATGCGAAGTGCGTAGTGCGTAATGAAGGAAGGGGCGCATCAAAATTTGGAAGCGCCCCAATACCCCCTTTTATATGGTAGGCAGTTTGCAGAAATCGGCGAGCTTATAGAAAAGAACTCGGGTGCAAGTAAATCAAACATCATAAGAGCAATTCGAGGTGCTCGCCGGCCACCATTACGCACTACGCACTTCGCATTACGCATTCAAAACAAGGAGCGTTATTCATGAAAAAGATCGTAGTCAGCGCTTGCTTGCTGGGACGAAATTGCAAGTACAGCGGCGGGAATAATCGAAATGAAGCGGTCATCGCGTATTTGAAAGATAAAGAATACCTCCCGGTGTGCCCAGAGGTAGAAGCGGGAATGCCGGTGCCGCGGCCGCCAGTGGAGCTCCGGGATGGAAAAGTGATTTCCATCGGAGGAAAAGATTTGGATGCCGTCTATCGAAAGGGGGTCGCCAAAGTGATGGAGGCGATTTCTAAGGAAGAAATCAGCCTCGCTATCTTGAAAGCCAAAAGCCCCACCTGCGGCGTCCATGAAATCTACGACGGCACCTTCACAGGGAGAAAGATTCCTGGCCGGGGGATCCTCGCGGAGGTGCTGATGAAAGCGGGAGTGGTGGTTTGCGACGAGAAGGATCTTGAGAAAGGTTCTGTTGGTGACAAATTGGTTAAAGGCTAGTTTCATGATGACCGCCATCAAAAGGTTCTGTTGGTGATGAATTGGTTAGAGACTAGTTTCATGATGACCGCTGACAAAGGGTTCTGTTGGTGGCGATTGGGTTAGAGTCATGTTTCACGTGAAGCGTACATGCAAAGGTTCTTGTTGTGAAATAGAACCTTATGAGTGAGGTTAAGATAGTTAAAGTCACAAACCAAAAGCTGCGTCCCAGAACCTTAGTACAGCGAAGTGAATGTCAAAAGCTACAAATCAAAAATGGTGTTCCAGAACCTTATGATAGCGGAATAAATAGCAAAAGTCGCAGTTCATAAGTGGTGTCCCAGAACCTTAGTATAGCGGAGTAAATGACAAAAGCCGCAATTCAAAAGCGGCATTCCAGAACCTTACAGAGAGGAGAATATACATATGTTACTTGGTGGTATCGAAGCAGGTGGGACGAAGGTCATCTGCGGTGTGGCGGAGATGGAGCGGGGCGAGGTACGGCTCCTTGATCAAGTGAAATTTCCAACCACCACGGCGGCAGAGGTGATTCCGGCGGCCATTTCTTATTTCCAGAAATATCCCATCGAAACCCTGGGGATTGCGTCCTTTGGCCCCATCGACTTGCACAAAAACTCGCCCACCTATGGGTACATCCAATCCACGCCGAAAGAAGGTTGGCAGAATGTTGACTTTGTACATCCTTTTGCCGCAGCCCTTTCTATCCCGGTGGCTTTTGATACCGACGTGAATGGGGCGGCACTGGGCGAGGCCATCTACGGCGCTGGAAAGGGTTGCGACGTGGTGACGTACATGACCGTCGGTACCGGCATTGGCGTGGGAACTTACGTGGAAGGACATTTGCTCCACGGCCTGGTGCATCCCGAAGCGGGGCACATGCAGCTGGTGCGCCATCCGAAAGATACCTACCAGGGCCATTGCCCGTTTCATCCCCATTGTTTGGAAGGCCTTGCCTGCGGCCCGGCCATCGAAGCTCGTTGGGGAGAAAAGGGCGAAAAACTGCGGGACCGGAAAGACGTGTGGGACATGGAAGCCTTCTATCTCGCCCAGGGCGTGACCAATCTCATTTTGTGCTATTCCCCAGAAAAAATCATCCTTGGTGGCGGTGTGATGCATCAAAAAGACCTGTTTCCTAGAATTTGGAAACAGGTGCAGCAGAATTTGAACGGCTATATCCGGTCGGACAAGATAGAGAAGGAAATCAACCAATATATCGTGCCGCTGGCTTTGGGCGATCAGGCCGGGCTGATTGGGGCGTTGGAATTGGGGAGAAGAATAGTGGTGACTGGTGATTCCGCTGGAGACAAGCTTCACGTGAAACGTTTGATTAAAAGGTTATAATTCTGCTGCTTACTGTGTCAAACAAAGAACGTGGACTGATAGAGGCAAGGTTAAAAGGGGGATAAAGGTTATGAGGTTTACGTGAGTATCATAACCCTGTATAACCTATATAACCTTTGGCTAAGCGGTATCATTTATATTTGAATAACACTGATATGGCAGAATAATAACCCATATAGTCATGTTTCACGTGAAACATGATAATAGCGAAAGAAGCAGTAGCGTCTACCCTCTTTCTCTGGAAGGAGGCAGGGGGATAGCTCGCACTATCGGGGTGAATTGCAATGAGAATCATAGCGGTGTAGGCGTCCTGTCATAGCGGCTTGTCGGGAGCTCTTCTTCATCGGCCTATCCCCGGCTCGCAAGCGAGCCTGCCCCTTCCTGAGGAAGGGGCTCTTTTGATAGATGAAATCATTCCGCCAGTGTCATGTTTCACGTGAAACATGACACTAGCGGAATCATCTCTAGCGCTTATCTCCCCCGTCGGGGGAGAATACAAGAGGGGGAGGCACTGGCGGTATACTTCGCTATGTGCA
>DBLC01000095.1 GCA_002297935.1 Dialister sp. UBA734 | reverse complement strand
GACTGGTAGACTGGTGACTCGTGACTGGGAGATGATTTTTCGAGTCACCAGTCACGAGTCACCAGTCACCTTATATTTCCCAAAGGAGTATACCTATGCATAACGAACAGAAAGTGACAGACAGCATCTACTGGATCGGCGCCAATGATTTCGTGACGCCCCGTTTCGATAACCTGGTTCCTCTGTATGAAGGGATTTCGTACAATACGTATTTCATTGATGACGAAAAGACCTGTGTCCTCGATGGGATTGATAACATCGCCCGGGACCTTTTCTTGGAAAATATTTCCCATCTGCTCCATGGCAGACCGCTGGATTATATCATTATCAACCACATGGAGCCGGACCACAGTGGGTCCCTGTTGGCCTTGGCGGAGGCCTATCCGGAAGCGAAAATCATCGCGTCCCCGCAGGCGATTAAAATGTTTGAGCAATTTTTCCACGTGTCCTACAAGGAACGGTACATCGTTTCTGATGAAAAAATGGTCCTCGATTTGGGGCACCATAAACTGCATTTCATCAAAGCGCCTATGGTGCATTGGCCGGAAGTGACCTTTACGTATGATGAAACGGAAAAGGTGCTGTTCTCTGCAGACGCTTTTGGGACCTTTGGCGCCATCGAAGGGTCCATCTTTGCGGACGATGTGGACTATGCCGATGTGTACGGCACAGAAGGTCGTCGGTACTATACCAATACCACAGGAAAATATGGCATGAACGTGCTGATGGTGCTGAAGAAAGTGGCGCCTTTGGACGTGAAAATCATCTGCTCCCTCCACGGGCCGGTGCTTCGCACAGAAAAAGATATTTCCTATGTGATGGAACGGGTGAAGAAATGGGCATCCTTTACGCCGGATTACCAGTCAGTTTCCATTTTCTTTGCTTCTGCCTATGGTCACACCGATATGGCGGCCCAGAAATTGGCGTTTCTCTTGGGCCAGCGGGGCGTGAAACACATGAAACTCATCGACCTTTGCTCCACCCCGGTCAGCGATGCCTGGGCGGAAGTGTTCCGTCGGAGCCATATGGTCCTGGCGGCACCGACTATGAATATGAGTCTCAATCCGGCCATGGCAGCGTTCCTCTCTGAATGTACCGCTATGGGAATCCAGAACCGGAAAGTGGCGATTCTGGGAAATAGCAGCTGGGCGCCCAACGTGAGTGGCAAACTGATGAAAGATATGGTTAGCTCCTGGAAGAAATGTGAAATCTTGGGAGAACCAGTTCATATTTCCTCCGCCGCCCACAGCGAAGAAGAAAGCCTTGTGCAGCTGGCGGATTTGTTGGCAAAGGATATATTGGGATAAAAATTTTTGGATTGGTGACAGGACGAGTTTCAGGTGAAAGAGGAATACAGGTTATTATTCTGCTGATTTCTTCTGTGAAACATTTCTTGCTATTGCAAGAGACATGGTTAAAAAGGTTATATATAGGGTATGTTGTAAGAACGGAATCACATAACCCTTTTTAACCCTTTATAACCAGTTGCTGGCGAGGCTTTGCTTTGCTTTGTTTTGTTTGGCGGATTCTGTAGAATGATAACCCAATCCCTAGGGCCTAGCTACTAATCCCTAGTCACTCTTATATAAAAGAAAGAAGTATGATCATGAAAAAATGGATGGCAGCTCTGGGGGCTGCCTGCTTGACTTCGGTTCTTTTCCTTTCCGGTTGCGGCAGTACCCCTTCGGTGCATGTGATGAAAGCGGAAGTGAGCCGAGAACCTTTTACTATAGAAACGAAAGTGATCCCCGAAGCACTCCATGTGGCGCCGGTGATTCCTTCTGTGTCCGGCGGCTTGATTTCCAATCCGCCAGACATCGGAACTACCGTCACCGCCGGGGATGTGCTTTTCCAAATCGATGCGTCTCAGTATGAATCCCAAGCCGCTGCGTTGCAGGCCCAGATTGCCGCTGCGTCTCAGGCTGTAGCAGCTGCGCCGACATACAGCGCACCGGCGGTGGATAACAGTATGGAAGCGTCCCTTCTTCGGCAGGGCATTATTACCCGGGCAGAATATGAACGAATCAAAGGTCGCCAGGGAGCCAGTGCGCCGGCGCCAGCCAGTGGCGGAAATGGGGGAGCCCAACCGGTGGACCAGACGTTGATTTCCTCGCTGCAAGCAGTACAAAAAACCATTGCAGGCTGCACCGTGCGAGCACCGATTTCTGGTGTGGTCTCCCAAGTGTATATCGGAGACACCCACATGGCCATGGCAGGGAAACCGGCTTTGGTGATTCGTCAGGATTCTCCCATCACGGCCAGCTTGGAAATTCCAGCAAAAATGGATAACGTGATGGAAAAAGCCAAAGACGATAAGACCCTGACGGTGTCTCTCTCTGACGGCGATGAAATCTGGTACGGGGAACTGAAGAAACAGCCCAACGAAAACGGCGATAAACTGACCACTTACAAAGTGCAGGTGGACAATGGCAATGATGAAATCACCATTGGCAACGAATATAGCCTCCGCATCGAAAGCGGGCAGAATGTGGACAGTTTCATGATTCCGAAATCTGCCTTGATTGGCGAAGACACCGTAGCAGTGGTCAATGATGATAACTTGGTAGATATGAAAACCGTATCGGTGGCCAGTGAAACCGGCGGCTTCCTGCTCATCATGAGTGGCCTGTCCGAAGGGGATCGGGTCATCACGGACCCGCCGAAAGACCTGGATATGGGCATGCAGGTTGATGTGAAATGAAATGGCAGCGTGACGACTACCTCAGTGATTCAGTGACAACGGCCCAAAAACTCATCGGCGCCGTGCTGGTCCATGACTCACCGGAAGGTCGGACCAGCGGCCGCATCATCGAATGCGAAGCCTACGGCGGCATTTGGCGGGGCCACGAAGACGATGGGGCCCATTCCTACAAAGGCCTGACGGAGCGAACGAAAGTCATCTTCGGTGAAGGCGGCCATGCTTACGTGTACCTTATTTATGGGATATACTGCTGCTTCAATGTGGTTTGCGGTCCAAAGGGGGAACCGGGCTGCGTCCTCATTCGGGCGTTAGCACCATTGGAAGGAAGAGAACTCATGAAGCGTCGGCGCCACGGGGCCAAAGAAACCCTCTTGACCAACGGCCCTGGCCGCCTCACCATGGCCATGGGCATCGACCGCCACCTCTACGGAGAAGACTTGACCGGCCATACCTTATGGATTGAAAGCGACGATTCTAAGAAATATCCCATAGAGCGGAGCAAACGGATCGGCATCGACTACGCGCGGTATGGGAAGAACTTTCCCTGGAGGTTCACGGTGAAAGGTTCTGGTTGAGATACTGCGATAGACGAACAAGTCGAATAAGAACCATAAATTAAAGGTTCTGTTGAGATGATACGATAGCTAAACAAGAAGCAACAGAACTCTAAATTACAGGTTCTGGTTGAGATGATACGATAGCCAAACAAGAAGCAACAGAACCCTAAATTACAGGTTCTGGTTGAGATGATACGATAGCCAAACAAGAAGCAACAGAACCCTAAATTACAGGTTTTGATTGTGATGATATGATAGCCGAACAAGTCGCAACAGAACCTTACATCAGAAGTTCTAGTCATTATGTTTATGATAAAGGTGGCATGCTATGGATACCCTTCTCTTTGACCTTATCCCACTGGTGCTGTGCCTGTGGTTCATTAAATCCTATTTCTTCCACTACAAAATGACCGAAGAAGAAGCCTTGATTGTCCGGGAGGCGCCGAAGTGGCTGCTTTATCCGGTGACGGCTCTTCTTTGTGTCATGCTCCTTTTGTATGTGGCCTTTGATTGGGGATGGGTCCCCGGTTTGGCCCAGAAGGATATTTTCACCGGCACCATTACGGTTCTGATGCTTTGGCTCGCTCTGGTGCTGTACGTGAAATGGAACTGGGGCGTCCACGTGGAAGACAAAGCCATCCGGAATAAAAATAAAAAACAAATGCTGATGTTGCTGTTGCTCATGGGATTTTTGCTGACATTATTATAGTAGGCAGTAAACCGTTGGCCGTGGTCCGTCAACCGTTAACTGCCAACTGCTAACTAAAAAACGCACATCTTCTCTTTTGAGAAGGTGTGCGTTTTTTTACGCGGTGGGTTCCATCAAGTCTTCTATGGAACAATGTAAGACTTTTGATAGGCGGTACAACGTATCGGCGCTGGCTTTATTGATATCCTTTCGGCGCTGTTCGTACATTTGGATGGATCGGAGACTGACATCGGAGCGATGAGCCAATTCCTGCTGGGTATACTTAGCAAAGGTACGGAAATATTTGAGCTGCGTGTCAGGGAAACATTCATGCACCCGCTGACTGGCGATATCCACAAATTTGGAAATATCCGCTTCATGAAGTGTGGGATACAGTTGCAAAAGCGCTTCATAAGGAAGGGCCTGGAAGATTTGACTGTAATTTCTTCCCGAATACCACTGATAGTATGCCACCGCCCAGCCCATCCAGTATTCTGGTGAGCGGGTATAGCGTGGGCTTGGTTCTATGGAAGGGCAGCGTCCTGTGGTTTCTTCCAGTACGTCCAAAGCAATTTCGATACCACTTTTGCCCAGGAGACAGGAAACATCGCCGGTTTCCATTCGGTGACTAGTGGGGCTGACGATAAAGTAGGAAATAAAATCATCTCCTTTGACCTGGCAGTCGTGAATGGCAAAGTCAAAGGCGGTGCCCAATTTCACTTGTGCTTTAGGAACGTACATTTCTGGGTATGCGTGGATTATCATTGGTGATGCCTCCTCTGATGATGTCCTGGATATACAATCCATCGGTTTCTTCTTCCAGCATTTGGAAATAGAGAGCATTGGCTTCTGTATTTCTATCTTGCCGTTTGGTATAGTAGGAATTAGTTTCGGCCATGCTGTAACCTTGGTACGTCAGTTTAGAAAAGGCAAATGGAGATTTGAGGACAATTTGCTCGCCCAATTTTCCCAGTGCCATGGCTTGTGACAACTGTTCTACCGTGATGGCGTTATTTAAGAACGCTTCGGCATAATCGAAATAAGAATCATCTGCCCTGTAGCCAGTAATGACATCGTAGGCATTGACGTTGAGACTGAAATGCTCAATCAGATATCGCTTGGCTCGTCGGGCAACCGGTGTAGAAATAGAGAACAACCGATGTTCTACCAAAATGGCAATCCAATTCAGAATGGTATAGGAGGGGCTATTGAGGTGAAGAATGTGTAGAAATTCTGTGTCCAAGAGGTAGCGGTTGGCAAAGCCATTTTTACTGGAAGAAACAGCCCATTCTTTTGCCAGCTCTTCACTTTCCGTACAATAGAATCCCAGTCCAAAGTCATTATTCTTCTTTCCGTATACAAAGATCGGCTTTTCAATGATTTGATTGGAACCATGATATAAGGTGAGTTGCTTTTTCATTTTCTCCGCCTCCTTAACGATGAAAATGGATTGGGTGACTAGGAAAAGCATTACCTAGCCACGAGTCATCAGTCTACCTGTCACCCAATGCTGTTAAGTTAAGAATTTGAGTCAGTAAGCATGATTTGGCTAGAAGTTACAGGTTGCTTAGGGTTCTTAAGATTCTAAGGGTTCTTAGGTTTCTCGAATGAGCCTATAAACGCTAGCGTTATCATCTCATTTGAGGACCATTAGAACCTTAAGAACCATTAGAACCTTAAGAACCTTTCCCTTGAAAGGGATCATCACATATTTCGCTTAACTTAATGACATTGACCTGTCATAGACGATATCTATTTTCATACATCATGATGGACTGAATGTACATTACATTTTATATATTATATCACTATGGTGATAGTAGAAGCAAAATAAAAGACACATCTTCAACTCTCAGAAGATGTGTCTTTTATTTTGAAGTTGCATGGTCGTTGTTGTTGGTTGCATTTCTAGCAGCGTCATCGGATTTGATGTGAGAACCCTAAGAACCTTTAGCACCTTCAGAACCCTTCAACTTCCAGCGGATTCTTTCCAACTGTCTCTAGCCGTCTCATTTCGCAACCCTGATCCCTAGGGCCTAGCTACCAATGCCTAATTCCCCAGTCCCCAGTCACTAGTCACCAGTCACCAAAACTACAAAATATCCAAATCCTCATACGTCGGCAATACCACGAAATGACCATTCTTATCGATCAATCCCCATTTGCCCTTCACTTTCACGCCAGCCAATCCCTGATGGAATGGTGTCACGTCGGAAAGGGGGTCGGCGAGGGAAATGGTTTCTTTTCCTGTGTTATCGATGAAGTGCCAGGTGCCTTTTTCTTTGACTGGAATCCATCCTTCACCGGCAGAAGCCATGGCCTGGTAGCGAGGTTCGGTGAGGATATGTCCTTCTTTATCGGCCAGGCCCCACTGGTTATCACCGGTTTTGTAGCCGTAGTACCCTTCGCCCAGAACTTTGATTTCTTTATAAGAACAGGGGAGAAGGGATTGGCCATCGGCCATGGAGAGGAGGCCCCACTGTTTATTTTCGTCTTTCACCAGGAGGGTCTTGTCCTCTTCCACCGGAAGCAGGCCGGTGTAGGACATGTGGGCCATGTAGTCTCCCTTTCGATTGACCCAACCGTAGCGATTGTTATTGAAAAGGAGAATCCCCGATTCGCTGGCTGGGAAAACCCGATCATTGGATGGGCTGGCGATGACTTTGCCGGTGGTATCGATGTAGCCCCGTTTCACCTGCACGGTGGGAATGGTTTCGTAATCATAGTACCAGGGGTCCCAGATAGGGAAGCCGATGCCCCAGCCCCAGGGGTGATACCGATGGTGGTGATGGAACCAGTGACCCCAGCCCCAACCGATGCCGATGGAAATAGGGAACCGGCGGGTGACGGTTTGTCCCACCACTTCGCCTTCTCGAATTTCGGCCAAGCCGTCTTCAAACGGATAGAGCCGGTCGTAATCGGCCATGAAAGCCACCTTGCCATCAGGTTTGATATATCCATTGCCATCGACGGTTTTTACCCCGGCGAGCCCTTCCGAGAAAGGCGTCAGCACCGCTTTGAACTGCGGCGCAATGGTGGTATTTCCTTCTTTATCGATGAATCCCCAAAGTTTCTGGTCATTTTCGACGGCCGCGTAGCCTTCGCTGAAGGCGGGGGACACTTCTTTGTAGGTGAGCGGAATCACCACGTCGCCGGCACCGTTGATGAAGCCCCAATGATTCTTATTGTCCTTCACCGCCAGCAGGCCATCATTATAAGAAGGCCCCACGTCTTTGTAGGTCGGTGGGACTACGAATTTCCCATCCGTGTTGATGACGCCCCATTTGCCTTTCTGCTTCACCGGTGCCAGACCGCCGTAGAAATATCGCACTTCTTCGTAGACCGGCTGAATTTCCTGGCCTGACAAAGACAGGTAGCCGTACATGGCCCCTTGCTTCACGATGGCTTCTTTCTGCTCAAAGTCGGAAACCTGGTCGAAATGGTTATCCTTGGACAGCAAAGAACCATCTTCTTTGTAGAAGCTGATTTTTTTATCTTTCCCGCGGACCGCCAGGGCCCCTTCTTTCCAAATGGAGCGGCTTTCATAGGAAATAGGAACAATCACCGTTCCCTTTCGGTTATAAAATCCCCGAAGTCCATTCTGCTCCACTTCGATGAGACACTGCCGTCCAGGATCGCCGTCAGCCAGGTCGTCTTCCTTGGATTCATTGCTGGAAAGAGACAGGCCGATGCGGTCATGGGAAATAGGAATCACCGTCTGTCCCTTGTCATCCACAGCGCCCCACTTGCCATGGGACTTCACCGCCGCCGTAAAAGGCACGCCGTCCGCTGGAGCGGTCACATACTCCGGCGGATACCCGTCATTGGCAGAGATGGTAGAAATAGCCGATACAGCTGCCAAGGTGAGAAGTAACTTTCTTTTGATGGATTTCATACATAACACCTCCAAATGGTAAGGTACGGTTTTCTTCATTATACTACAATTTGGGGGATTTGGTGGAGAACCGATGGTGATGAAAGGTTGCTTAAGTTTCTCAGGGTACTAAGGCTGCTTAGGGTTCTGAAGGTTCTAAGGGTTCTTAGGGTTC
>DBLC01000096.1 GCA_002297935.1 Dialister sp. UBA734 | reverse complement strand
ATTCCAAACCATGATTAAATCAGTGTTTCCCTAGCAAGCTGCCTTGATATGTGTCATCTAGCCCTTTCCGCTAGTGCTGAGAGATTTCTCCACTCAGAAGCACATCTCATTTCAATTCATCTTTGTCATCAAGCACAAATACGATCGGTCGAAATGACGCTAGTTATAAAACCGCTAGGGAAACACCCAAACCAATGTTATATTTCACACAGGAAAGCGTATATAAAAGGAATAGTAGAATATCCGTATTCCCATACCCTTTAATACCCTTTTATAACCCTGTCGCTAGCGATAGCAAGAAATGTTTCACCGCAGGAATCAGCACAATCATAACCTAATCCCCAATCCCTAGGGCCTAGCTACTAGTCACCAGTCACTAGTCCCCGTTTTTCAAATACCTACGTTTCAGCTGCCCGCAAGCGGCTTGGATTTCATCACCCATTTGCCGCCGGACGGTGGTGCTTTTTCCATTCTTTTCCAAGATGTCCTGGAAGGCTTTCACTTCTTTCCAGCTCGGCGGGAAGAGCTGGATATGTTCGGTGCCATTGATCGGAATCAGGTTGAAATGGCAATTCATCTTCCCCACCAGGCGACACAGTTCTTCTGCATTTTCTTTGGACCCATTGACATCTTTGATGAGGATGTATTCAAAGGTCACCCGGCGGCCGGTGGTTTTGAAATAATGATGGGCTGCTTTCACCACATCTTCAATCTTGAAATTCCGGCTGGAAGGAAGAATCCGATTGCGGATGATATCGTTTGGTGCGTGAAGAGAAATGGCCAATGTAATCGGAAGTCCTTCTTCGGCCAAGCGATAAATCTGTGGCACAATGCCGCAAGTGGATAAGGTGATATTTCTCAGACTGATATTGAGCAGGCCCGGATCATTGCACAGACGAATGAACCGCAAGGCATTTTCATAATTGGTCAGCGGTTCTCCGGCGCCCATGAGGACGATGGAATGAATAGGCGCATCATAAAGTTCGCGGAAGGCGTACACTTGGGCCAGAATTTCACCGGCGTCCAAATTTCGTTCCAATCCATTTCGAGTAGATGCACAGAAAATACATCCCATGGCACACCCCACCTGGGTGGACACGCAAATGGAATTGCCATACACATGATGCATACAAACCGTTTCTACCAAAGAGCCATCGGCCAGTTTGAGCAGCAATTTCGTGGTGTCCCCATCGGTGGACTGGATCTGGCTCATGATTTCCGGTTTCACCAGCTGGGCATTTTCTTTCAGCCATTCTCTCATAGGTCCCGGCAGCTGTTTCATGTCATCGAAAGAAAAAATATATCGACGATACAGGTAGTCCTGTATCTGTTTCGCTCTGAATTTCGGAAAACCATTTTTCACAATCCAGTCTTCCATTTCAGACAGGGTATGTCCCCAGATATTCCAGGTCATATGTAACTCCTTTTTGTTAGTAAACGGTTAACAGTTAACGGTTTACTGTTTACCGTCAACCTTTTTCAGCTTTGCCACGAAGAAGCCGTCGCTGTTCCATTCATCGGGCCAAAGGGTCATCATGCCATTTTCCGATGATTTGATATTCGCTAAGGTAAAATCCACCGGCACAAATTCCGGATGTTCGGACAAGAACCAGCGAATCATGTCTTCATTTTCTTCATGATTCAAGGTACAGGTACTATAGACCAAAGTCCCGCCGGATTTCAGATAAGCTGCTGCGCAAGCGAGCAGCTTTTTTTGCAGTGGTGGAAAGGCCGCCAGATCGGCTTCCTGTCTTCGCCAGCGAATTTCTGCTTTGTGTCCCAAGACACCCAATCCGGAGCATGGCGCATCCAAAAGGATTTTGTCATATTTCCCATTCACCTGTGACATAGGCTTCGAAGAATCTCTGGCACCAGCATGAATGATGGTGATGCCTTCTTTTTTGGCATTTCTTTTGATGAGAGAAATTTTATGAGGATACAAGTCCCACGCATCGATGGTCCCCTCATTTCCCATCCATTCTGCCATCTGGGTGGTTTTGCTTCCCGGGGCGGCACACATATCCAGCACCGTCTCTCCTGCTTTCGGTGCCAATACATGGACCGGAACCATGGACGACGCAGACTGTACGTAGGCTTCGCCGCTAGAGAGCAGGCTCGTGAAGAATTGGTTCGCCCCTTTTCGGATGGTCAGCCCTTCTGTGAGTCCTGGAATGTCTTCGGCTTCGATGTCCTTTTCCGCCAGTCGTTTCAGGAAATCTTCTTTTGTCGTTTTCAGCCGATTGACCCGAAGAGTCATACGAGGCGTTTCATTCAAAGCAGCGAAAACCGCCTGTGCCTTTTCTCTGCCCCACTGATTTTCCCAACGCTGAATAAGCCAGCCAGGGAGACAGTAGGTCAATTCATCATGGAGCAGCGGATTTTCTTCTTCCGTAGGAATGACAATATGATCTTTCTGCCGCAGATAATTCCGAAGCAAGCCGTTGATGAATCGCACATTTCCCTGGTGGGTCAATTTCTTAGCAATTTTTACGGACTCATTGACCGCCGCCGATTCCGGGATGCGGGTCAAGTACAGCAGTTGGTACAAGGAAATACAAAGGAGAATCCGCACTGACGGATGGAGTTTCTTCAGGGGCTGCTTGCTCATTTGGGAAATAATCCAAAGCAAGTAGTTATATTTCCGAAGCACCCCATAGACCAATTCTGTGAGTAAGTGGGCTTCTTCTTTCTTTAAGGTATATTTCCCCATAATGGACTGCAGGGTAATATTGGCATAGGCGTCTTTTTCCAAAACATCATAGAGCGCCTGGTAAGCCAACTTGCGTGCCGATGGAGCCGGATTAGTATTCGAATGTGTCATTCACTTTCACCTGATACCCATTGATAAAATCAGCAGCTTTCATCTGTTTATGATTTTCCGGCTGCAAGTCGCTGATAGCGATGGTTCCTTTTCCACAAGCCACACGGATGATGCCATCTTCCGTGGAAATAATGGTCCCCGGTTCTTTGCCAGAAGTTTCTTCTTCGGCCCAGCCGCGGTGCAGTTTCACCCGTTTCCCACGGAACATGGTATAGGTTCCCGGATTGGGATACATGCCGCGCATGAGGCAATCAATTTCTTGGGCTTCTTTATGCCAGTCCATATGGCCCATGTCTTTGGTTACTTTTTCTGCATAGGTGGCTTCTTCATGATTCTGCGGCACTGAAGCAGCCAATTTTTCCGGCAAATAATCCATTACATCAATCAGTGCTTTGGCCCCCAAAGGTCCCAAAGCATCAAAAAGTTCTCCGGCAGTCATATGAGGCGGAATCTCCATGGTCACCGTTTCTACCATATTTCCTGTATCCATGCCTTCGTCGAGCTGCATGATGGTGACACCAGTTTCCTTTTCTCCGTCAATGATGACTCGCTGAATCGGTGCCGCACCGCGGTACTTCGGCAGAAGTGACGCGTGGACATTGATGGCTCCATAGGTAGGAATGTCCAACACTGCTTTAGGAAGAATCCGGCCATAGGCGATGACAATCAAAATATCCGGCTGCAAGGCCTTCAGAGTTTCCACTTCTTCTTCGTTTTTAAAAGTCAGTGGCTGATGGACCGGAATGTCATGGTCCAAGGCAAACTGTTTCACTGGAGAAAAGGTGATTTTCTTTCCTCGTCCGTTGATTTTATCCGGCTGGGTGTAAATGGCTTTGGGTGTATACCCATGGGCACAAAGGGCTTCCAGGGCAGGAAGGCAAAAATCAGGGGTGCCCATGAATACGATATTGTAGTTATTCTTCATCAGTTTTCGGTCCTTTGTGCAGAGAAATGGCTTTTTCAATGAAAAGAATCCCATTCAGATGATCCGTTTCATGCTGAATGCAGCGAGCCAACAGGCCAGACGCTTTTTTCACTTTTCTCTTGCCGTGCATATCCTGGTATTTCACGATTACAGAAGCATACCGTTCTACGTCACCGAAAAGATTCGGCACAGACAGGCAGCCTTCGCTGTCGATGATGGTTTCGTCTCCGTCAGGCTTCCATTCCGGATTGATGTAGGCTTCAAAACCGCTTTCTCCGTCGTCGGCCACAAAGATTCTCTTGGAAATAGCAATCTGCGGTGCTGCCAGCCCCACCCCATTGGCTTCGTACAGGGTCTTCTTCATATCGTTAATCAAAAATTTCAACTTCTTGTCAAACACCGTCACCGGTTCTGCCACAGCTTTCAAAATAGGATTTCCTGCAATAATAATTTCACTCAAAATAAATACCTTCTTTCGATATTGTACTAACAACTCAGTTGTATTGTAAACGCTAACATTTAGTTTTTGTAGCTAGGGATTAGGGACTAGGGATTAGGAAAAACACCAATTTATTCAAATTGTAATCAAATCAGTGTTTCCCTAGGAACAAATGAAATGATGCAAGGGAAAAAGCAGCAAAAGATTCCTAATCCCTAGGGCCTAGTTACTAGCCACTTTTCTCTCCCAGTCACTAGTCACCAGCTACTACATCGGATCTACATCTATGATTATATCATTTTCTTGAAATATCTTCCCGTGGCGCATGGCATTTTTTAATGGTGCCAGCGACTGGCCTTTGATGAGGAGGGAAATATAATACATATTTCTGACTTTTTTAATCGGTTCTGGATAAGGCGGTGTGTATTGCACCCGCTTTGGCAATTGGGGCGTGATTTGTTGCAGCCACTGATAAATACGGGTTGCCTGGTCCATGGCTTTTTTCTCTTCTTCATGGAAACAGGTGATTTTCATCATCCGGGTGAAAGGCGGAAATTGCAACGCCCTTCGGTATTCCAATTCTTGCTGATAGAACCCTTCATAATCCTGTTTGGCCGCCGCTTGAATCACGTAGTGGTCTGGATTGAAGGTTTGAAGAATCACTTCGCCCCGTTCATGACTGCGGCCGGCCCGTCCGGCGCATTGGGTAATCAGATTGAACGTCTGCTCTGCTGCCAAATAAGACGGCATATTGAGCACACTATCGGCCGACAGGATACCTACGGTCTGCACCCCTGGGATATCGTGGCCTTTGGCTACCATTTGTGTGCCGAAAAGAATATCAAACTGTCCCTCTCGGAAGCGAGTCAATATTTCCTTGGCACTGTTCTTCCGGGCCGTGCTATCTACGTCAAACCGTTGGCACCGGGCTTCTGGAATTTTTTCCGCCAATTCTTCTTCAATGCGCTGGGTGCCTCGTCCCAGGTATAGGATTTTGTGGCTATGACACTTAGGGCACTCCGTGGGCAGCGGATGGACGGTCTCGCAATAGTGACATTTCAGCTGCTGCGTATCTTTATGGTACACCAAGGACACATCACAATGGGGACATTTGAACACATATCCACAGGAAGGACACATCAAAGTGGTGGCAAAGCCCCGGCGATTCAAAAGCAAAATGGCCTTGTGCTTTTCTTCCAACGTTTTATGGAGCAATTCCAGCAGCGGGAAAGAAATCAGTTCCCCACTTTCGGCCAATGCCGGATCGCTTCGCATGTCAAATACATGGATTTCCGGAAGCGGCGTCTCAAAGACCCGTTTCTTCATTTCTAGCAGTTCGATTTTCCCACTTTTCGCTGCATAGTACGTATCGATAGCCGGTGTGGCCGCTCCCAACACAATGGGACAGTGGTAAATGACAGCCATCATTTTCGCCACGTCTCGGCCATTGTACCGCGGACTTTCGCCCTGCTTGTAGGAAGAATCGTACTCTTCATCCACCACAATGAGCTTCAAGTGCTGGAAAGGTAGAAATATGGCAGACCGGGAACCGATGATGATATGACTTTCCCCATTGGCCACCCGGAGGCGATTGTTGTACCGTTCCCCTTTGCTGAGATTGCTGTGCATGAAAACCACTTCATCGCCAAAGACTGCACCGAAATACGAAGTCATCTGGTTGGTCAGTGCAATTTCCGGCACCAGAATCAAAGCGGATCCGCCCTGCTCCAACGCATGCTGGGCTGCCTGGAGATATACTTCCGTTTTCCCGCTGCCCGTGACACCTTTGAGCAAAATGCCTTTGTATGTCTCCTGGTCAATGGCTTCTTGGATGGCAGAAATCGCCGCTTTCTGTTCTTCTGTGACGGTCCGATGTTTCCGCTTTTCCATCACGTCCATCAGGGAATAGGTCTGTTTTCGTTTATAAAAAATGCGGCCATAATCATTGAGACAAAAGGCTTTGATGACCCCGGAAGAAAAACCAAGTGCCTGGGCTTGCAGCACAGAAATAGGCCCTTTCTCCGCCAGAATATCCCACAGCGCCCCCTGTTTCTTGCTCCGTTTCCGCTGCATGAAATCCGGCTCCGTCAAAGGGGCCAGCCATTTTTCCAAAGGCTCCTTATGAACCGCTGACAACTTTTCACTGCGAACCAAGTATCCTTTTTTCACATACGTTGGCAGCTGCTCCCCTAAAAGCAACTGGGCATCTTTCTCGGACAACACTTCCACCGAAGAATCCACCAAATTGCGCAGGTCTTCCTCGGCGGGAATGGCGTTCCAGGCGATTTCGTATTCCACTTCCGTGAGAATTCCTTTTTTATCAATGAAGAAAAGACGCAGCGCTTCAATCAAAGTACACATGTAGTACTTGGAAATCATCATGGCCTGGTCAATCATTTCTTTGGTAAACCAAGGGAAAGGATCCACCAGGGAATGAATGGATAGGAGCTTGTAATCCAGCTTTTCCGTATCTTCCTCATGGACAGACAGAATGACCCCCTCTTCCATCCGGCGGGCAAAGGGAACCACACAGCGATACCCCACGCCGGCAGAAGGCAGATTGTCTGGGATGGCATAGGAAAATGTTCTATTTAAATGTTTTGACGGACGATTGATCAATACTTCTGCAACAGAGGTAAGCATGAAAACTCCTTGGTTTTGGTGACTGGTAGATTGGTGACTCGTGACTCGTGACAAGTATATGTTTCCCAGTAATGCTAGGAAAACGAAATATGCAGTAATTCCATTCGTGGTAAAGGTTCTGAAGGTTCTAAGGGTTCTTACGTTCCTCAATCGCTAGCGTTATCATCCACTTATAGTCCCCTTCCTTTGGAAGGGGATAGGACTTGAGCATAGCGAAAAGTCCAGGGGATAGTCCGCTATAGCGGTATGAAATAGGTTTGTCTCTATTTGTTTAGGCGTCCTATCTAGAGGCTAGTCAATAATTCAAATTTTCGATATTCGCTAAAAATATGCAGTGCTATTTTAGCATAAAAACGCATAGAAATATGGGCTATATGCTAAATATCTTTGCACTATGGGGTTAAGGTTTATGCTCCGAGTCCGTCATCCACAAATGATAGATTTTGAAAACGTCATTGGTTTAAGGT
>DBLC01000172.1:29235-29368 GCA_002297935.1 Dialister sp. UBA734 | reverse complement strand
CTTTGTTGCATTATACTCATGATGCAAATGAGACTATTAGAATTTGAATGGTCCTTGCTAGAAAATGGGAATGAAATTTCAAGAGTAGGGAAATACTGATTTAATCATGGCTTGAAATTATTCTTGAATTTTT
>DBLC01000172.1:18352-29146 GCA_002297935.1 Dialister sp. UBA734 | reverse complement strand
TTGATTAAATCAGCGTTTCCCTGGAGAAGCAGTTCGGATTCATTCTTGTTTTCATCAATCAAATTATGGCTATGCCATGTATTGGAGGAGATTCGAATGCTTCTTGCTTTTGATGTAGGAAATACGAATATTGTATGTGGTGTCTATAAAGACAGAAAGCTGATCAAGCATTGGCGCGTAGCGACTGATGCGCTGCAGACCGCAGATGGCTATGCAGCACTTTTGGGTACCCTGTTTCGTTTGAATGGCTTGGAATTTAGTGAAGTAGAAGATATCATCATTTCTACTGTAGTGCCACCGATCATTCCGATTTTGGAAACCATGTCTCAGCGCTATTTCCACACCAAGCCGATTTTGGTAGGACCGGGAATCAAAACGGGACTGAATATTTTATACGACAATCCAAAAGAACTGGGGGCTGACCGTATCGTCAATGCGGTGGCTGCTATTGCCGAATACGATTGTCCGCTCATTGTGATCGATATGGGGACCGCCACCACCTTCTGCGTGATTGACAGCAAAGGAAATTACCTGGGCGGTGCGGTGGCACCAGGGATTGGTATTTCCATGGAAGCCCTGTTCCAGAGAGCGTCTAAATTGCCGCGTATCGAACTGGTGAAAACACCGAGTGTGATTTGCAGAAATACCGTATCTGCTATGCAGGCAGGCATTTATTATGGCTTTGTAGGACAGATTGATGAAATCGTCAATCGAATCAAACAGGAATTGAAGGAACCAAACGTCAAAGTTATTGCGACCGGTGGTTTGGCAACCTTGATTGCGAAGTCCTCTAAGACCATCGATGTGGTGGATCCGATGTTGACCCTGAAGGGACTTCTTGTTCTGTACGAAAAGAATAAGAAATAATATAGTGGGCAGAAAGCAGTAGATAGTAGGTGACTGGTGACTTGTGACTAGATAGATTTTGATCTTCTGTCACAGGTCATTAGTGATTTTTAGTCGCCTTATCATTGCTGCTAACTTAAATTTAACCTTGAAATTTGGGAAACTATCGTTTATAATTATTTTCACATGGCCGGTTAGTCAAACGGTTAAGACGCTGCGTTCTCAGCGCAGAGAGTATGGGTTCGAATCCCATACCGGTCACCAAAGTGGGGAGCACATTTTGTGCTCCTTTTTGATTTATACTCTAGCGGTGGTTTGGCTAGGAAAACATAAAGATGGGACGTGCATTTTAAAGGTTCTGTAGCGGTGAGTTGGCTAGCGGAACATGGAGATGGGACGTACATTTTAAAGGTTCTGTAGCGATGGCTTGGCAGGCGGAACATGGAAATGGGACGTGAATTTAAAGGTTCTGTAGCGATGGCTTGGCTAGCAGAACATGGAAATAAGATGTGTATCATAAGGTTCTGCGGCATTGAATTGACTAGCGGAACATGGAAATGAGATGTGTATCATAAGGTTCTGTAACGTTGAATTAGCTGGCAGAACCTTAAAATGCAGGAAGCATAACGATGAGAGTTAAATCGAAGTCATCGCAACAGAACCCTAAAATACAGGAAGTGTAACGATGAGAGCCCAATCGAAATCATCGAACCAGAACCCTAAAATACAGGAAGTATAACGATGAAAGTCCAATCGAAATTAGCAAACCAGAACCCTAAAATACAGGAAGTATAACGATGAAAGTCCAATCGAAATTAGCAAACCAGAACCTTAAAATGCAGGAAGCATAACGATGAGAGTTAAATCGAAGTCATCGCAACAGAACCCTAAAATACACGAAGTGTAACGATGAGAGCCAAATCGAAGTCACCGCAACAGAACCTTTAAATACAGAAATTATAACGATGAGAGTCTAATCGAAATCATCGAACCAGAACCTTTATAAGAAAGGAGGATATTCCTATGCCACAAGTGGATTCACTTCGGACATTATCGGATAAAGAAACCCGGCAGACCATTATGGTGTCTGCCATGGGAGCGGCTTGCGTGGGTGGCAGTGCCACCTTGGTATTTCCTTTTTTACCGTTGTTTTTGCTGGAACTGGGCGCCACAGAGGACAATGTGGCTCTTTGGAATTCTGTTATCGTATCGGGCATGTTCGTCATGGGAGCCATTGTGATGCCGATTTGGGGCGCGCTGGCCGATCGGTTTGGCATGCGAAAAATGATTCTGCGAGCTGCGGCTTGTTTGTCTATTTCCTATTTCTTGTCCTACTTCGCCCAGTCACCATGGGAACTTTTGGGAGCTCGGCTATTTCAAGGCTTTTCTTTTGGCTTTATTCCTATTTCTCAGGCTCTTCTGTCGGAAGTGGCTGGCAGCCATGCGGGCACAGCCATCGGAATTCTTCTTGGCGGCAGAAGTGCAGGTACCATGATGGGGCCTTTCATAGGCGGCGTCTTAGGTGCTATGGTAGGGCTGCGGCTTCCTTTTCTATTGGCAGCCGTGATTGATCTCTTCGCTTTTGTACTGGTTTTTCTGTTTGTGAAAGAACCGCCTAGGGCAGCAAGGAAAAAGAAACAGAAGAAAGGGATTATCGCTTCGTTTCGTGAGGTTTCCCATAATAGAAAATTCATGAATCTCATTGGTCTCATGATTATCAACCAGTGCGCCATGCTTATTATCAATCCTTTGATTGCGGTTCATGTGATGGAACTCACCAGCGGCAAAGGGGATGCGGTATTGGAATCGGGGTTGATTTGTGGTGCAGCAGGAATCGCTGGCATCATGGCAGGCCCGTTCTGGGGACGCTTTGGAGAAAAGAAAGGCTTCTATACGGCCATGATGCTTTCCTTTTTAGGAGCCGGTATTTTTTCTGGCTTGCAATACTTGGCTCCTACTGTTGTTCTTTTCGGTTTGGGCCAATTTGGTTTCGGATTTTTCACTACCGGCGGTATGACATCCATTGCTGGGGCGATTCCAGAAGTCATTCGTCCCGAAGAACGAGGCAGTGCTTTTGGTATCAATGCAGCAGCCATGAATATTGGCAACTGCATGGGTCCGCTCTTAGGGGGCGGCATTGCGACCATGTTTGGAGAAATGGCACCGGTTTTCATGATTTCTGCGACCATACAAATTTTGGCGGCAGGAATGATATTTTTGAAAATCAGAAATTAGGAATGATGGTAGCGGTGTAAAATCTTTGAATATAAAAAAGGTTAGCCCTGTGGGCGGGTTATATTCTATGATTCCCGTTTTCTAACAAAGCAAGAATACAAATAGTGAAAGGGTTATAAAGGGTTATGCACGTACCGTTCGTGTATAACCTTTTATAACCCTTTTTAACCTTTACGCTATTCGTAGTTTTGCTTTGTTAAGAAACAGTATGTATAGAGTATAACCTGCCCGAAGGGCTACCCTTTTTTAGATAGCGATATTTTCAAATCATGTTATGCTGATATTTTTTATTAGAAAAAGCATTGCACCAGCACCATATAACTTACCGTGCCCAGTGCCATGGAGAACAGCATTTGTCGTTTCCATACATGGACGGCGGTGGTGAGGAGAATGGCAATGATTTCTGGGATGCCATGGGTTCCTTCTGTGAAGGACACATCTTTTAAACAATAGACTACCAGGAGTGCAAACACAGCGGATGGCAGCGCTTTTCCTAAATATTTCACATAGGGTGGCAAATCACTGCCAGGCTTGAAACACAAGAAGGGAAGAAAGCGAGTGATCATCGTGGCGATGGCACAGATGAGAATGGTCAGTGCTTGCTGGTAGAATGGCATATCTGTCATAAGAAACCACCTGCCTTTTCAATGGGCTTTCTGAACACCGTTATAATAAGCAGCATGCCTACCATGGAGGGGATAATGAAGGATTCTTTGCCAAATAGATAAAGACTCATGAGAGAGCAGACAAGACCAATCAGAGCGGTATAGTGTTTTCCTTCTTTTAGCCATTGTTCCAGGAAAATGACAAGGAAGAGGGTGGTCATCACAAAGCTGAGGCCTTTGGTGTTGAAAGTGAGCAGAGAACCTAACAGACCACCCAGGGCGGCACCGGATACCCAGTAGAAATAATCGAGAAAAGAAACCCAGAAATAGTACCATCCTTTGTCAATGTTGTAAGGAATGGAAGCGGTGTAATTCAGCGCGAAGGTTTCATCACACATCATAAAAATCATAATCGGCTTTTTCCAACCCATGCCGCGGTATTTCTCTAGCATCGTAATGCCGTAGAAAAGATGTCTGGCCTGCACGGTGAAGGCAATCAAAAATGTTTGCCACGGCGCAAAAGGGGAGAGAAGCAGAGATACGGTGATGAATTCCAAAGAACCGCCAAAAATGATCATAGCCATGGCCATGGGATAATAAAATGGAAATCCTAAGGTGTGCATGTAGAGCCCGTAAGCAAACGCAACGAACCAGAATCCAGCAAATATAGGAATGGTCACAGGGAAGGCCTCTTGTAAGGCACGAAAAGCAGCACTGTTTTGATTCATAGAAACTCCTCTTATAATTGGTGACTGGTAGACTTGTGACTGGTGACTAGGAAATTAGCACCCAAATGGATTATTTTTAAACTATTGTAAATGATAGTGTTTCTATATTATACGGTACAACGGAAAAATACAAGATGTACCCAGATTTCCTTTTATGGTATCTCATGAAATCTTGTGCTATAATTTGGCTAACTAGTGAGTGGTCATCAATACACTTTTTAACTGGCAAGAAAACGGGACGATAGATTGTTGTTAGTTGTTGGTTGTCTGGAACCAAACAACCAACAACTCTACCAGTCACTTGGTATGATAGAAAGAAGGAAAATATCTATGAATAGAGTATCCAAGCGCAAGTGGATGGTATTGATTCTGATTTTGCTTTTGGCGGCGGCCATTGCGGTGGGGACGTCCAATCTTTGGAAAGAAGCGGGGAAGAATCCCATTGACAAAGGCTATGTAGCGGTGGTTCGTATCGATGGAGCTATTTATGGCGGCCCGGAGACCGATTCTGTACTTAGTGGTGGCAGTGGTTCTTCCAGTGAAGAAATCATGCGACAGCTCCAGGAAGCTCGGAAGGACCCGCAGGCCAAAGCGATTCTGGTACGAATCAATAGTCCTGGCGGATCGACCGGAGCTACCCAGGAAATTGCAGAAGAAATGGATAAAATCAGAAGCAGCAAAAAGCCAATCATTATTTCCATGGGAGATATGTGCTGTTCCGCAGGGTACTGGCTGGCCAGCAAAGGAAATTATATTTTCGCCTCACCTGCTACCATGACTGGCAGCATCGGCGTGTACATGGATTACAATAACATAGAAGATTTGATGGATAAAGTGGGCGTCAAGAACGATAAAATCAAGAGTGGTGCTCATAAAGATATTTTATCTATGTATCGTCCCATGACCGGCGAAGAACGAGATATGCTACAGACCATGGTTAACGACATTTATCACCAGTTTGTGCAGACCGTTGCCGATGGCCGTCATATGGATGAGGAAAAAGTCAAATCCATTGCCGATGGCCGTATTCTGACAGGAAAACAGGCACAGGATTTGGGCTTGGTGGACGCCATGGGCAACTATTATGATGCGCTCAACTACGCAGCCAGCAGTGGGGGTATTTCTGGAGAAAATGTACCGACCAAATCGTATGGCAGAAATACTATGTCTCTCCGCAGTATTTTGCAAGGCGAAGCACAAAACGCAGCGGAAGTAGCGGGACGGACCATGGCCAACAGCATGAAAAAAGCCATGACCGAATCGAATGAACCGATTGTAAAGTAATACGATGTTTCATTGGTACATTACTTAGCAGGATAGATTGTTATCTTGTGACTGGTGACTAGTGGACTGGTGACTGGGGGACTATCCTAGTCACCAGTCACTAGTCACTAGTCACCATTACCATAAAAGGAGTATAAGATGAACTATTTCCTTGATTTGGCTTTTTCTTTGCTGACCACACCGAAGAAAGCTATGCTGTATATCACAGGAGAAGAAAAGTGGAAAGAAGGATTTCTTTTCTGGATTTTTGTGGTCTTTTTGACAGCTCTGTCTGCATTTCAAGAGGGGCCAGGACTGGTGCTTCAATTTGTACTGGTGGTGCTCTTCATGGGCTTCAGTTTGCTGATTCATAGTGCCGTTACGGATTACTTGGCAGGTCTGTGGGGTGGCCTGGGAACGGCGCGGGGGATCACCGCAGGCTTCCTGGCTGGTTCTCTGCCTATGGCGTTTTCCGTTTTCTTCTCTTTCTTGGATGTGGTAGGTGCTTCCTTCCTGAGTGGTATCGGTACGTTCATCATTTGGGTTTGGGCTTTTTATTTGGATGTACTGGCTATTTCTACCAACTATCGCTTCGGCACAGGGAAATCCTTTCTCCTGGCTTTGACACCGTACTTGCTGGTGGGGCTCTTCTTTATTATCCTTGCCATTCTGATGGTACTGGCTGCAGCGATTGGTATTTCCAGCATGGAAAGTTTGAACGACGTAGAAGCCATGATGAATCAGATTTAAACGAAAGAAGATAGCCAATTGTTTTATGATGTGATATAATTTGAAAAAATTCAGCAAAGGGGCTGTGACATTGTTGCAGTCCTATTTTATTTGAAAATTTTAGTTGTCGGTTGTTGGTTGTTTGACTCCGGTGAATCAAGAACTAACAACTAACAACTAACAACTAACAACTAACAACTAACAACAACTAACAACAACTAACAACAATTACTCAATTGATCTGCCTGTTGAATTAAAAAGTAGGTGTTGTTTCAAAAATGTAGCAATTTGTGATATAATAAACAACGTATGATATTTTGACAGCATCCCATCTATTTGATGATATAGAAAATAATAGAAAGAATTGTAAGGAGGATACCTGTATGTGTGGTATTGTAGGTTATGTGGGCAACGGAGACGCTTCCAAATTCTTAATAGACGGACTTCGTCGTTTGGAATACAGAGGCTATGATTCTGCTGGTATTGCCGTATATGAAGATGGCAAGATTCAGATTGAAAAGAAACAGGGCCGTTTGGCTAATTTAGAAGCCGTGCTGAAAGATCATCCGCTGCACGGGCATATCGGCATCGGCCATACCCGTTGGGCCACCCATGGACAGCCATCGGATAGAAATGCCCATCCTCATGGAGATTGCCACAACCACTTTGTGATCGTTCACAATGGCATCATTGAAAACTACATGGCATTGAAAAAAGAACTGATTGCCAAAGGCCATGTGTTCAAATCTGATACGGACACTGAAGTGGTAGCTCATTTGGCAGAAGAACTGGATGATGGCGATTTCTTCTCCACCGTTCGCAAAGTATTGGCAAGAATTGAAGGTTCTTACAGCTTGGTATTCATGGATTCTTCTGATCCGGACACCATCATCTGCACCAAAAAGGATAATCCACTGATTATCGGCTTGGGAGAACATGAAAACTTCATCGCTTCCGATATTCCGGCTGTGATCAACCATACCCGCCGCATTTACATCCTGAATGATTTGGAAATGGCTATCGTGAAGAAAGATAGTGTTGAACTTTTTGATGGGGAAGGAAAGCCCATTCAGAAAGAAGTACAGGAAGTGAAATGGAGTGCAGAAGCAGCTGAAAAAGGCGGCTATCCTCACTTTATGCTGAAAGAAATCTATGAACAGCCGAAAGCCGTTCGTGATACTGTACAGATTCATTTGAACAAAGATGGCTCTGTCAATTTCGATGATTTGGGCTGGACCAAGGAATGCTTGGACAATATTGACCATATTCTGATTACCGCTTGCGGCACTGCCTATCATGCTGGTTTGGTGGCTAAACACTACATCGAACGGTTCGTCAAGATTCCGGTTTCTGTAGAAATTGCATCGGAATACCGCTATAGCCGTCCATTGACCACCAATCGGACCCTTTGCATCGTAGTCAGCCAGTCTGGTGAAACCATTGATACTTTGGCTGCATTGAAGGAAGCAAAACGTCTGGGGGCTAAGAGCTTGGCAGTGACCAATTCCATTGGCTCTTCCATTGCTCGGGAAGCTGATTCTGTCATTTATACCCTGGCAGGTCCAGAAATTGCGGTGGCTTCGACCAAAGCCTACACCACCCAGCTGGTGGCACTGCTCCTGTTGGCTCTCTACATGGGACAGCTGAAAGGTACCATTCATATGGAACTGATTCAGAAGATTACCCAGGGCCTGAAAGAGTTGCCAAAACAGATTGAAAAGGTGCTGGGAGAAAAAGACCACATGGCTGATGTGGCAGATCGCCTTATCAAAGCCCATGACATTTTCTATCTGGGACGTTCCATTGACTATGCTATTGCTATGGAAGGGGCATTGAAACTGAAGGAAGTTTCCTACATTCATGCTGAATCCTATGCAGCTGGTGAATTGAAACATGGCACCTTGGCACTGATTTCGCCAGATACACCGGTCATTGCTGTAGCTACCCAGGATGATGTGAGTGCAAAAATGTACAGCAATATCCAGGAAGTTCGTGCTCGCGGCGCAGAAGTGCTTGGCATTGGTTATGATGATGACAAAGAACTTTCTAAATACACCACCGAAGTGGTCAGAATCCCGAGAGTGGATTTCTTCATCGCTCCGATTCTTTCCGTCATTCCGATGCAACTCTTGGCATACTACACCAGTATCAAGAGAGGCAACGATGTGGATAAACCAAGAAACTTGGCTAAATCTGTAACAGTTGAATAATTGGATACATATAAAAATGGGACTGCGTCTATTGCGATGCCGTCCCATCTTTATGCAGTGCGTAATGCGAAGTGCGAAGTGCGTAATGGTGGAAGGGGCGCACAAAGTTTGGAAGCGCCCCAATACCCCTTTTATAAAAATGGCGAGGCTATATGAATGGATGCTTCGCTACCACCATTTCTAAATCCTCACTCCTCATTGCATTTTAAAAGCAGCGATGACTTGTTCACATGAACTGGTCAATCGCTGCTTTTTGTTATTTGAAAATTGTAAGGGATTAATCCCTAGTCACCAGTCACCAGTCACTAGCTACCAAATCACTTACTTTTGCTTAAATCAATGGCGCGGATCTGCTGACGGAGTGGCAGGATGGAGTAGGGGGCCAC
The DNA here is from genome assembly GCA_002297935.1 of Dialister sp. UBA734. Classification (GTDB taxonomy): domain Bacteria; phylum Bacillota; class Negativicutes; order Veillonellales; family Dialisteraceae; genus Dialister. Next base: position 20,144 of record DBLC01000172.1, on the reverse strand, counting down.
GGAGAATTCATCGACGCCCATGCGGAGGAAGGTTTCTGTGATAGACAGATCGCTACCCAATTCACCGCACATGCCGACCCAGATACCAGCGGCGTGGGCATTTTCGATGGTCATTTGAATGAGTTTCAAAACAGCTGGATGATGGGGATTGAAGAAATCCGACAAGGTGCGGCTGGTACGGTCTACTACCAAGGTGTACTGAGACAGGTCGTTGGTACCGATGGAGAAGAAGTCCACTTCTTTGGCCAGTTTGTCGCTGATCAGGGCGGCTGCTGGTGTTTCTATCATGATGCCCACTTCCATGTGATGGTCATAGGCAATGCCTTTTTTATCCAATTCCATCTGTACTTCGGTCAGAATTTCTTTGGCTTTCCAAACTTCCCACACAGAGGTAATCAGTGGGAACATGATGGCTGTTTTCCCATAGGCACTGGCACGAAGGATGGCCCGCAGCTGGGTTTTGAAAATTTCCGGCCGTTTCAAGGAAATACGGATGGCTCTCATGCCAAGGGCTGGGTTGTCTTCTTTTGGCAGATGGAAAGCAGAGGCTTCTTTATCTGCACCGATATCCAAGGTACGGATGATAACCCGCTTGCCAGCCATGGTTTCGATAGCCAATTTATAGATGTTGAACTGCTCTTCTTCACTGGGAAGGGTATCTCGTCCCATGTAAATAAATTCACTACGGAACAGGCCAATGCCTTCCGCATCGTTTTTGAGCACAGCAGCCAGGTCGGAGGCGGAAGAAACATTGGCTGCCACTTCGACCTGATGCCCATCAATGGTTTTGCTGGGGAGCCCTTTCAGTTGCTGTAGCAATTCTTTCAGGCGAATACTCTGGTCCTGCTTTTCTTTCATCACCGATAAAATTCTTGCGGTTGGTTCCAAATAGACTGTACCGGTGTATCCATCAATGACTGCCGTTTTTCCATCAAAAGACATATCCACATCTTTTCCGGTGGAAACAATGGCCGGAACGCCTAAGGCTCGTGCCAGAATGGCGGTGTGTGATGTCGGGGTTCCTTCTTTGGTCACGAAGCCTAGGATTTTTTTAGTGTCCATCTGGATGGTTTCGCTTGGTGTCAGATCATCGGCATAGAGGATACATGGTTCATCGCTGCTGAACATGGCTTGTTTCTGCCGCAGTGTACGGAGAAGAATGCGAGAAATTTCTTCTACATCGGCCAGATGGTCAGCCATATAGGCATCTCCGTCGGCATGATAAATCTGACTGAAATTCTGCTGCGCCTGAGACACGGCGTATTCCGCATTGACACTCTGCTTGCGAATCATAGATTTCACGGAGTCTACAAATTCAGAATCCGTCAGAAGCTGCTGATATACTTTGAAAATAGAAGCATTGTCAAGGCCCACATGGGACACGGCTTCCTGATAAAACTGCTTCATTTTCACACAAGCCGTATTGCGGGCCGAATCAAAGCGAGCCACTTCGGTCTCCGGCTGGTCCACTGTGACTTTTTCAATATTCACATTCTGATGACGGAAAATACGGAGCGGGCCAATGGTAACCATTCCAGAAATACTTTTACCAGTGATTTGTAACATATGAATCATATCCTTTCATTTATGTTGATATGTAAATGGAGAGGTGTTTTTTTAGTGCGTAATGCGAAGTGCGTAGTGCGTAATGGTTGCCAGCGAGCACCCCGCATTACTCTTAGGGGGATAGTGATTAGTAGCACAGAACCCTTTTTATAGGCTCGCTGTATATTTCAATTTTTACTTAATAAAAATATAAAAAGGGGATTGGGGCGCTATATAATTTGATGCG
>DBLC01000172.1:2040-18314 GCA_002297935.1 Dialister sp. UBA734 | reverse complement strand
TTCGCATTACGCACTAAAAAACTCGCGTTGTAAATACCTAATTTTCAATGCCCTTCCGGCACATGACGCCTTGGTCGTAGTAGTGACGGATTTTTTTCATTTCGGTGATGAGGTCTGCTGCATCTAGGATTATTTTCGGCGCGTTGCGGCCGGTGAAGACCAGTTCTACATTAGGCTTACGGGCCGAGAGGATGCGTTTCGTATCTTCTTCGGTAGCCAAGTCATACCAATAGGCCATATTGTATTCATCCAAAATAACCACGTCATAGGGGCCCGATACGGCTTGGACCGCCTTGTCGATTCCTTTTAATACCATGTCTCGGTATTCCTTCGGCGGATGTCCGGCGGGATACACTTTCAAACTGCTTCCCCAGGCTTTGATTTCTTCCTCGGTGAGCATTCCTTCTTTGGCAATGAAATAGGGTTTTCCTAAGGTGATCAGTGTAATGCCTGGCAGAGTTTGCAAAATTTTTTGCTCCGAATAGGCAAGAGATTTCATGAATTGAATGATGCATACCTTTTTGCCAGCGCCGATGGCGCGAATGGCAAGTCCGATGGCAGCGGTGGTTTTTCCTTTTCCATCGCCGGTATAGACCTCAATGTATCCTTTCATAAAGACCTCCTAGAATTAGGGATTAGTAGCTAGGGATTAGAAAAATCCAAATTTCTGGTGCCTGATCTCTAGCTGCAATGAGTGCTATCATTTTTACTCACATGATGCACTGGTGGTACATTGCGAGTACTATGACTTTAGAGTATAGATTTCTTATATATCTATGCTCATATTATACAATATTTATATCTGCTTGTGAATTATAGGGTGGAAAGTAATTCATGTTGAGATGTGAAAATTCTGCGTTAGCAGAAGTAATTAGGTTTGTTTTTATAACTTTCACGAACCTAATCCCTAGGGCCTAGCTACTAGCTACCAGTCAGGAGTCACCAGTCACCAACAGTGCATAAAAAAACAGGATGCCCAGTGCATCCTGTTTTTATTTGTCTTTATGTTTCTTCTTATACCATTTATGAAAGACACCGCCGCCGACGCAAAGCACAAGAAGAATGACGAAGCGGAGCCAGTGCTCAGAGAAATAAATCAGATCGTGGCCCAGTACAACTTCAATCACCACGGAAGGAATTTTCCCTACAAAGGTCGCCTTGAAATGCTCTTTGGTGGTGAGTTTGCTCAATACCGCCACGGCGGTCATGAGGATATTCGGTGAATAGGGGATCGCTCTCGCCAGAGCCATATTTTTCACACTGCTGTATCTATCCAGCTTAGCCAGCATATGTCTTTTTTCGATGACGCTTCTGGCTTCTTGTCGGAAGAAAACACGACCGATATGGAAGCTGATTTCTATGCCCACCACTTCACCAATCCAAGAAATGATGAGACCTGGAATGAGACCGAACAAAGCACCATTCACCGTAAGGAATGGGATGGTGGGGATGCCAAACACATTACAAAAGATGAGAAGGCCAATGCTGACAGCAAACGCGCCGTAGCCAAAGGAAGAAATATAATCTCCCAAGCCATCGATATCACCAGCCAATGTCAAATGGACGGTCTGGTAATAAAATTCTGGGTAGTAGGTTTTTCCTACATAGATGGAAATCGCCGCTGCAATTAGAAGCGCCAATATTCCCATGAATTTTTTATATTCGTCGATCATAAAGTACCCTTTTATGAAAACATAGCAAATCAGCATCAAAGCGAATCGGTGTCACAACGATGCCAATCAGAGAAATGTATGGAAATCATACACTTATTTTTACATACTTGTACATATTCATTATAATACATCAAAGGGCAATATGCCAATATAAGATGAAGCGATGAAAGTTGTGCTATAATAAGACGATAATTTTAGGAAAACAAGATGGAATCAGATTTCATTTTATAAGAGGGAAGATCATGGTCTTCTTTGCTTTGTACAAACAGAAAAGGAATCGGAAATGAATATCACAAAAAATGCAGCCATGAAAAAAGCGGTGACCGAATTATGGAAGCACTACCTGCTTTCCATTGCCTCTGGGGACATCATTTTGGGAGAAGTGGCGGACCAGCTTTATATTTCTGACTTGGATTTTTCCTGCCTGAAACGATTAGGAAAGAAACGGGCCATTATGGATTTGGTGACCACAGGATTTAGTGGGACCATTGATGATGCGGTAGACAATCTGTACTATGAATATGATGACATGAAGCCCTACTCCTATTTGATGGATTTTATGTCTCCTGAAGATGCCTGGGATGCCATGTTTCGCTATATAGCGGCCCATACAGAGTATTATGATGCTTCTTTGATTACGAAGAATCCCTACTATACCCACGTGAAAGCACCAACAGCCAAGAAAGGAAATATCAAACTCACCACCACTGATTATCTGGCCGGTGAATTTTTCCAGACCTATCATAAGAAATACACGAGAACAGATCCCTTTGGCTATGCCAATATTGGTTTCTTTGATGGAAAAGTAAAATTTCCGGTACTGCTGGAAAATGGCAAGGTATGGATGAGCGTTGTCATCAGTGAAATAGAATCCATGGAGAAACCCATTGAACTGGCCCATGGTAAGGTCATCACCTATGGGTTGGGTTTGGGATACTATGCCTTCATGGCTGCCGAAAAGCCAGAAGTAGAATCGGTGACGGTAGTAGAAATGAATCCGAAGGTGATTTCTTTATTTGAAAAGCATTTGCTTCCGCAATTTCCACATAAAGAAAAAATCCATATCGTAGAGGCAGACGCTTTGGAATTCATCGACCAGCAGGAAGATGGAGAATACCAAGTGGCCTTCAGTGATTTTTGGGGTGGTGTCACCGATGGTTTGGAACTGTATCTGAAATTTATGCCCAAAACCGCTCGTTTCAAAAAGACCCGCCATGAGTATTGGATTGAAACCTGTTTCCTTGAATATTATTTCCGTCCAGTGATCATGAAAGTTCTTTTGAAAAAAGTATTGGGGAAGGACATCAAACTCCCTAAAGTGGGTGAGGAAGAAACCAAGGCATCGAAAGCCTTTGAGGCGTTCTTGGAAACATGGAATGTATCCATTGATTCGGTAGAAAAATTGTACTATGTGTTGGGAAATAAGACCTTGATTCCCTTGATGCGTCGATTTGCTTGTGCGTATCAGAAGAAAGAGGAGAAATAAGTAGAATGAAAAAGTGGATGGCTGCGGCCCTATTACTCTCTTTGGCATTGCCATGGAGCGTACAGGCAGAAGGAAATACAATCATTAAAATCAAAGGGGAAGGGATCAAATCCCAGGCGCTGGAAGTGGACGGTACCCTATATACAGAACCAAAGCTATTAGAAGCGGCCAATCAGTGGAAAGTCACAGAAGAAAATGGCAAACTCTATGTGACGGTGCCTTCTGGTGAAAAAACGACGGAAAAAGTTCAGATTCCGCAAAAAGACATCGATGGGAAATCCTACGTGGATTTTTCCTATTTCCACAAACAATCCGGACTGGATTATGAATACAATGAAAAAAAGCATTGGATGAAAATCAAAAAGCAGAAACCGAAAAAATCGAAAAAAGGAGAAACAAAGGCAAAAGACGAACGGCCTGTTTTCCTTCTGTGGGATCCAGACGGGGAGTTTGGAAAAGATATTCCCTATTTCAGTAATAACGCGGGTCGATTGCTTCTGTCACCTACTTGGGGCAGTTATGAAGGAATGAGAAAGTTCAATGGCATTCCTGATTTCGCATATCTGAAACAAGCCAAAGCACGGGGCATGGAAGTGATGCCACTCATTCACAATGATTTTGACTTGGAAGGCACGGCCACTTGGGTGCGAGACAAGAAGGGGATCGACCAGTGGGCGAAAAAGATGGCAGCTTTAGCGAAAGTGTATGATTTGGCAGGGTATAACATCGATTTCGAATATATGAAGCAAAAAGATGCACCGCTCTTTACCGATTTCATCCGAGATATCGCAACCCCTCTTCATGGCATTGGGAAACAGCTTTCTGTAGATATCACTGTATATAATGAAGGGTCTTCCAATTGGAGCCTTTGCTACGACCGCAAGGGACTTTCGGCATGGGCCGATTACCAGGTGGTCATGGGATATGACGAAACACCTCAGGCAAGCAACTATGCTGGTTCGGTTTCTTCTTACCCGTGGCTAGAAAGTGGCATCAAACGGCTTTTGCAGGACATTCCACCGGAAAAGTTGGTACTGGGCCTTCCGTTCTATACTCGGGTGTGGAAAGGAAATCCAGGCTATGTGACTTCTGGCGTACTGACCATGAAATATAGTGATGAATTTGTGAAAAATCATCATTTGAAACCTTACTGGGATAAAACGTTGCGACAGCATGTAGCCTCCTGGACCGAAGGGGGAGTGAAGAAACAGGTTTGGCTGGAAGATGGAGATTCTCTTTCAGAAAAAATGAAATTGGGGAAATCCTATCATCTGGCTGGCTATGCCTTCTGGCGCCATGGATTTGAAGATGGGGCCATCTATGATAAGCTGGAAAAGTGACTGGTGACTGGTGACTAGTGACTGGTAAGTGGGCGTCGAAACTCCAGTCACCAGTCACTAGTCACTTTATGAATATTAGAAATTTCTTAAAAATAATAAGTATACACTACATAACGCAAATAAGTGTGGTATAATAACCATAACCGTGAAATAGAAAGTATACTATTGTGGAGGCATACAATGAACAGACAACTTTCCATGGAATTTGTAAGAATTACTGAACAGGCTGCCCTTCTGAGTGGTCGTCTGATGGGTTTGGGAGATAAAGAAGGCGCTGACCAGGCAGCTGTAGACGGCATGCATCAGCAGTTTGCTAAGACTCCTGTATCCGGTACTGTCGTGATCGGCGAAGGGGAAATCGATGAAGCTCCGATGCTTTACATTGGTGAAAGAGTCGGTGCCGGCGGAGAAGAAGTGGATATCGCTGTAGACCCAGTAGAAGGAACCAACTTGGTGGCTAAAGGACAGAACGGTGCCATCGCTGTATTGGCTATTGCACCGAAAGGTTGCCTGCTTCATGCACCAGATATGTATATGCAGAAAATCTGTGTTGGCCCAAGAGCCAAAGGATGCATCGACATCAACGCATCTGTTACAGAAAACCTGACCCGTGTAGCGAAAGCCATGGATAGAGAAATTTCTGATCTGACCATCGTGGTTCTCGATAGAGAAAGACATGAAGGCATCATTCGTGAAGCTCGTGCGGCTGGTGCAAGAATCCGTCTCATCACGGATGGAGATGTAGTACCGTCTATCGATTGCGGTATCCAGGGCAGTGGCATCCATATGGTTCTCGGCTCCGGCGGCGCTCCAGAAGGCGTTCTGGCTGCTGTAGGTCTGAAATGCTTGGGCGGCGATATGCAGGCTAAACTGCTTCCGCACACCGAAGAAGAAGTGAGAAGACTGCATGAAATGGGCATTACCGACCCGAACAAAGTCCTCACCCTGGACGACCTGGTCAAAGGCGATGACTGCATTTTCTCCGAAACCGCTATCACCGACTGCAACATGCTGAAAGGGGTTCGCTACTTCGGCAACGGCGCTCGTACCAGTACATTGGTTCTTCGCTATAAGACCGGTACCGTTCGCTTCGTAGACACCGTTCATCGTTTTGGTGATGATCCAGATAAGAAACCAGCTGTTAGACTTTGGTAACTTGCTGAGTGCGTAGTGTGTAATGAAGATGGCGGCGCATCAAATTTGGAAGCGCCGCAAAGAATATAATAAAAAAGAATTCGGAATGAAATGAGAGTATTTTATTCCGAGTTCTTTTTTTATTTATTATTTTGGCCTGACTATATGAATTGTGTCAGGCCTTCCAACATTACGCACTACGCACTTCGCATTACGCATTTTTTCTAAAGTGGAAGTACAAAAATACCGCTAGGGCGCATCCAAATCCTGCCAAGCTGGTCAGCTGTGCGCTTTTCAGGCCGAAGGCGAGGGTGCCATAGTCGCCGCGGAAAAATTCCAGGAAGAAACGAAGCAGGGAGTATAGCATGATATAGAGGCAGAAGGTGGTACCTTTGGCGTGCTTGAAACATGAATACCACAGAAGCAATCCCAGGATGATGAGATCTCCTTGACATTCCCAAACTTCTGCTGGCCAGAGGGGCTGGGCGCCGTAGGTGTGATAGGCCAGGGTGGTATCTGGGTACAGAATCCCAAAGTTCGAACCGGTGGGATGTCCAAAGGCATCGCCATTCATGAAATTGGCAATGCGCCCAATGGCTTGGCCGAAGATGATAGCAGGAGCTACCGTATCAGCAAAGGGCAGCACCGGTATTTTTTTATTTCGTAAAAAGAAATAGGCAGCCACACAAGCAAAAATGACGCCTCCCTGGATAGCCATGCCGCCTTGCCAGACGAAGGGGATTTCTAACAGGTGGTTATGATAGTAATCCCAATCGAAGAAAAACACATCCCACAGGCGGCCGCCAATGATGCCCACAAACGCAATGGTGAGGCCTAAGTCAAAAACGATTTCATGCCAGCCTCGGCCATCTTTCTTTAATAAGTAATAGGCCATGACACATCCGAAGATAATGCCAAGGGAAAAGAAAATGCCGTAGAAGCGGATCGGAAATCCGCCGATGAAGGTAACGTATTGATGCATGAAAGTTCCTCTTTTCTTTTATAAACGGGGATTAGTAGCTAGGCCCTAGGGATTAGGCAAATCCATTATGTTAAGAATTTGAGTTAGTAGGTATGATACCGCTTTCGGTTACCGGTTTCTCAAGTTGATAAGTCTGCACAAATTCCTCGCAGGTGTCAAGTTCTTGCTACTTGCTCCCGTATTATTTTATTGAACCATTATACAACATGGGTGATAGCAATGAAAAGGCAGTTAGAAGTTAGAAGTGAGACATGGTGGTGGCGGCGCGTTAAATTTAAAAGCACCGCATTATAATAGTTCGGTGACTGGTGACTGGTGACTGGGGATTAGTAGCTAGGCCCTGGGGATTAGGAATAGAATTCTGTTTAAATATGTGTTGATTCCTCTCGTGGAAAAGGTTCTGAAGTTTTTCTTTGCTCTCAAATGAGATTAGCGTAGATAGGCACATTCGAGAACCCTAAGAACCTTGAGAACCATGAGAAACTTTAACTCAAAAGAGTTCATCGCATATATGACATAGGGTTATATATGTATGCCACTACCGCGATACAGTTCATTCACTTTGTCTAGTATCCTCACATATTAATCTAATAAAAAGTGAATAATAGAAAAGTTTTATACCTATGGGGGTATAGGTATTTCAAGAAAAATTTCAATATATCCAGATAAAATTAGAAATTGAATTAATGATTTAATGCAAAAGAAGATATGCGATAAATACAAATAAAATAAATTGACCGTTTTCATTTAGAAGAAGAAACGCCTATTTTAATTGAGAATAATAGTCACCAATCCATTCATGAAAAATTCATTTTTTTAGAAGGAAGGGCTTGCAAAAGATTAAAGCTATGGTATTATGTTCATGAGAGGAAAATAACACCTTATTGCTCTTTTACTTTCACGTCGTTCATACATCCATAATAATAACAACAAAACCAATAATAATAACAACAAGACACCGACGTGATTGGATTTCCTTTTTTTATTTTGCTATGGGAGGACCTTTAAATGAGAAACTGTGTATTAATTATTGAACATGACCCCAGTGTGAGCCGCTTTATGCAGCTGAAGTTAGAAGAAGAAGGATTTTCTTGCCTGGTAGATAATACAGGCGATTCTGCAGTTGACCTGGCTGGGCAGCGCCAGGTGGATCTGATTCTTTTGGATCCCGATGAACCACTGAAAGATGGACACGAAATCCTAGGTAAGGTCAGAGAAATCAGCCCGCTGCCGGTGATTTATATTTCTGAAGACAGCAGCGTCGATGCAAAAGTGAATGCCCTGAACGCCGGTGCGGATGACTACATGACCAAACCGTATGCGACCAAAGAATTGATTGCTCGCATTCGTTCAGCTCTTCGTCGCCATGAAGAACCGAAGATTGTGGTGGATCCATCCTTTACCATTGGTGACCTTTCCATTTACCCGGAACGTCATGAAGTACGTGCAGGGGATGAAGTGGTCGATTTGACCAAGAAAGAATTTGATTTGCTCCTGTTTTTGGCACAGAACAAGAACCGTGTCATGAAGAGAGAAGAGATTCTGGAAAAGGTATGGGGCTATGGCTATGCAGGCAAGACCAATATCGTAGACGTATACGTTCGTTACCTGCGCAGCAAAATCGATGAAAAAGTAGGCAAGAAATATATTCACACCGTTCGTGGTATCGGTTACGTAGCAAGAGACTGATATGATTAAGCAAGTCATTGTAGTAGAAGGAAAATCAGATATTGCCAGAGTAAGCCGAGCCGTCGAAGCGGATATGATTGCCACGGAAGGATTTGCTCTCCGAAGAGAAACGATTGAACAGATCAGACATGCCTATGAAAAAAGAGGCATTATTATCTTGACCGATCCGGATGGCCCAGGGGAACGGATTCGTCAGCGATTGGCGAAATTATTTCCTAAAGCACTTCATGCCTTCGTACCGAAGTCCGAAGCGTCTACCGCTGACGATGTAGGTATCGAAGATGCATCACCGGAATCGATTCGGAAAGCACTGGGGGTTCTTCGCATTCTGTATCAGGAAGATTCCAATACATTTTCTGTGAAGGATATTTTTGATGCAGGCCTGTCTGGCCGTTCTGATTCAGCAGAACGAAGAGCCAGAATGGGTGCCCTTCTGGGAATTGGTTACGGAAATAGCAAGCAGTTTTTGAAACGGCTGAACCATTTCGGCATTACTCGTCAAGAGTGGGAACAGGCATTGGATGCATGCCGAAAGGAGCCTTCATGTTAGATGCAAATTTAGCGGATCGCCAAGTCGTACAATATGTAATCAAACGATTTGGTATCCATGCCAAACATCGCCTGGGTCAGAACTTTCTGATTCGTCCTGATGTAGTCGCAGCCATCGCTGATGCGGCAGAACTTTCCGAAGGAACGCCGGTCATGGAAATTGGTGCGGGCATCGGGACGTTGACCCAAGCCTTGGCAGAAACAGGAGCGGATGTGACCGCTTTTGAATTGGACCAGAGCTTGAAGCGGGTCTTGGACCATACATTGGAGCATTATAAAAATATTCATATCATTTACGAAGATGTGCTGAAAGCAGACTTGAAAACCATCTTGGGTGATAAAGACTGGCACTGTGCGGCCAATTTGCCGTACTATGTGACCACGCCGATTCTGCTCACTTTGATTCAGTCAGGCCTTCCAATTTCACTTTTCGTATTCATGATGCAGAAAGAAGTGGCGGACCGCATTTTGGCTGCTCCTGGTTCAAAAGATTATGGGGCTTTGACCTTGGCGGTACAGTTCGATTGCATTGCAGAACGGGTGCTGGATATCCCGCCCACCGCTTTCATTCCGCGGCCTCAAGTGACTTCTACGGTTCTCAAAATCAAACGAAGAGAGAAACCAGCTGTAGACGTGAAAGATCGGAAACTGTTTTTCAGCTTGGTAAAAATGGGCTTTGGACAGCGTCGTAAAGTCTTCACCAATGCCATGAAAGCCGGTGGCATCGCCGCCGATGATGTGAAAACCATTTTGGAAAAAGCAGACATCGATGGCAGCCGTCGTGGAGAAACCTTCTCCATGGAAGAATACGGACGCATGGCCGATGCGTGGTATGATATTATACATAAATAAGGAAATAGGTGAGGTGCTGAGCCTTGCCTTTTTTTATGGGTTATTATTCTGTTGATTTCTATATTAAACATGGAGAATCAATCGCTTGTATTAAGGTTAAAAAGGTTATAAAGGGTTATGTTTTTCTCGTAACCTGTTCATAACCCTTTATAACCTTGTGGTTAGCGGTCGAGAAACTATGATTGGTATAGAAGTCAGCAGAATAATAACCTTTTATATTTCTTTTTGATGCGCCGCTACTACCATTACGCACTACGCACTTCGCATTACGCATTTAACCCCAATTTCCCCTTGCAAACTCTAACTCAAGTGGCTATAATAGGAACAACGCAGGGAAAGAGAAAATCTTTTTCAGATGTCTTTCAGAGACAGGGTGGTTGGTGAGAACCCTGGCAGAAGAGAAAGTTTCCACTCAGGAGCGGCCGGTGAAGAATCGGACGGTGAGATACCGATACAAACTATGAGCTGGCTTAAAGCAAATTGGGTGGCACCGCGATGACTTCGTCCCATGGAGGGATGGAGTTTTTTTATTTGCTTATTTTGTTGATAGTTGTTGGTTGTTAGTTGTTAGAAAATAATCCAAACAACTAACAACCAACAACCAGCAACAATTATTTCAAAGGAGAGATACCTATGTTAGACATGAAATTTATCAGAGATCATGCAGAAGAAGTAAAGACCAATCTGCAGAATCGTCACAATCCATTTGACTTGGATGAAGTTCTAGCTCTGGATGAAAAGAGAAGAGAACTGTTGCAGCAGACCGAAGCCCTGAAGAGCGAAAAGAATGCGGAATCCAAGAAAATTGCTCAGGCTAAGAAGAATGGCGAAGATGCAGCCGATGCGATCGCTGCTATGCGTGAAGTCGGCAAGAAGATTTCCGATATCGATAAAGAACTGAACGAAGTAGAAACCAAACTGAATGAACTGCTTCTTCACATTCCGAATATGTGCGACAAGTCTGTACCGGTTGGTAAAGATGACAGCGAAAACCCAGAAGTTCGTAAATGGGGCGAAATTCCGACATTTGATTTCCCGATCAAAGCCCATTACGAATTGGGCGATACCCTGGGCATTCTGGATGCTGAAAGAGCCGGCAAAGTCTCCGGTGCTCGTTTCTATTTCTATCTGTCCCAGGCAGCTCGTCTGGAAAGAGCGGTTTACAACTTCATGCTGGACGTTCACACCCAGCAGAATGACTACACCGAAGTGATTCCGCCGTACATCATCAATGGCAAATCCATGCAGGGTACCGGTCAGCTTCCGAAATTCGCCGATGACATGTACAAAGTAGAAGGGGAAAGCATGTACATGACCCCAACCGCAGAAGTACCGCTGACCAACTATTTCTCCGGTGAAATTCTGGATGGAAATATTCTTCCTGTTCATCTGACTGCACTGACCCCATGCTTCCGTAAAGAAGCTGGTTCTGCTGGTAAAGATACCCGCGGTCTCATTCGTCAGCACCAGTTCCACAAAGTAGAAATGGTGAAATATTGCAAACCGGAAGACAGCTGGGATGAATTGGAATCCCTGACTGCTGAAGCAGAAAAGATTCTGCAGCTCTTGAAGATTCCGTACCATGTAGTATGCCTCTGCACAGGCGATATCGGTTTCTCCTCCGCAAAGACCTATGATATTGAAGTATGGATGCCTGCCCAAAACAAGTACAGAGAAATTTCTTCCTGCTCCAACTGCCTTGACTTCCAGGCTCGCCGCGCTAACATTCGTTTCCGTCGTGCACCGGGAGCAAAACCAGAATTCGTTCATACCCTGAATGGCTCTGGTCTGGCTGTTGGCAGAACCGTGGCTGCTATCATGGAAAACTACCAGCAGGCTGACGGCACCATCAAAGTACCGGACGTATTGGTACCATACATGAATGGCGTCACCGTGATCGGCAAAAGAGAAGGCTTCAAGAGCTCTAAACCGGCTGATAAAGAATAATCTATTTGGTTACTAGTGACTGGTGGACTGGTGACTAGGAAATATAAGAACGGCATGTGGATTTTTGAGATCTGCATGCTGTTTTTTTGTTAGGGGTTACAGGTTCCTCAGGTTCCTCAGGTTTCTCAAGTTGCTAAAGTTCCTCAGGTTTCTCGAATGCAGTTATAGATGCAAGTGGTATTATCGTATCGTCATTTTGATTAGTGATAGTTGTGCTTTATAGAGGGCGTCGTAAAATACATTGCTTTCTCTAACGTTGTTTTAGCAAATTCAAGGAACCTGAGAAACCTGAGAAGCTTTAGGAACCTAAGAAACTTTTTTCATGCTCATGTTCCGAAATGGCATTCTATTGCTACTATATTGATGGAGAGGAAAAAAGAAATCTTTCCGGATTGTTGATGTGGGTGAGAGAAATACTGGAAGTACGAACTTTAAGGACCGGGATTTTTCAAACCGGCGGAGACAAAAATTTGAGATGTCGATTTTCCGAACCCAGCAAGGAAGCGGGCCCGCCAACGAGCTGAAAACCGTATTTATGCATAGCTTGTATCACTATGTATGAAAATGGATACCATCGGTGACTAGTGGACTGGTGACTCGTGATTGGAAATACTTTTCCTAGTCTCTAGTCACTAGTCACGAGCCACTAGCTACCACAACTAAAGAAGCATGGAAGCCTATCCAAACACCAATTTCTGATGTTCAGCCTGCTACGACTGAGCCTAGAGCTAGTATGTCTTTCGGGATATATGAAAAGCACTGCTGCCGATTAATGGGGGTCATCATTATGGTTCTATCAGGCAACCATGCTTCTTTGTGGTGCTCTGATTTTGAGTCAGTAAGCATGATTTCGCTTGTGGTTACAGGTTACTGAGGTTTCTCAAGTGGCTCAGGATGCTCAGGTTCTTCGAATGTGCCTATAGATGTTAGTTTATCAGCTCATTCGAGGAACCTGAGAAACTTGAGAAACCTTAGCAACCTGAGTAACCTATATAGTACTCTAACATCTTTTTCTGGAAGTGGTAGTGATATACCAAATGCTATATCGATAACAATAAAAATAAATTGATAAATTTAGAAATAGTATATTGACATTTGCCGATTTGAATTGTATAATACATTCAGAAAGTTAAATACAGTTCGTAAACACTCGATGAAGTGAATGGGCTGTCATAGTTAGGTGGCTGAAGGAGCGAATTCCTAGGGCCTAATTCCTAGCTACTTATTATTCATGTATTTCATCAAATTGAATGTAAAAAACAGGAGGAAACTATTATGTCTCTCAACGGAAAGAAAATCAGCGAATTCAAACTCAATGCGTACCAGAATGGTGAATTTATCGAAGTAACCGATCAGGATTTACAGGGCAAGTGGAGCGTACTCTTCTTCTACCCAGCCGATTTCACTTTCGTATGCCCCACCGAATTGGAAGATTTGCAGGGGAAATATGCAGAATTCCAGAAGATTGGCTGCGAAATCTATTCTGTGTCCTGTGACACCCACTTTGTTCACAAAGCATGGCATGAATCTTCTGAAGCGGTTGGCAAGGTGACCTATCCGATGGTAGGGGACCCGACTGGCAAACTGTCCAAGGAACTGGATATTTACATCGAAAACGATGGCCTCACCGAAAGAGGCACTTTCGTGATCAATCCAAAAGGCGAAGTGGTACTCTATGAAGTGAGCGCTGGCAATATCGGCCGTAACGCCGATGAACTGCTCCGCAAGGTACAGGCTGCACAGTTCGTATATGAACACGGTGATGAAGTCTGCCCAGCAAAATGGCAGCCCGGCGCAAAGACACTGAAACCATCCTTTGACTTGGTTGGGAAGCTCTAAGCTTTTGACGCAAGTTTCTAACCATGTG
This sequence comes from Dialister sp. UBA734, assembly GCA_002297935.1. GTDB lineage: Bacteria > Bacillota > Negativicutes > Veillonellales > Dialisteraceae > Dialister. The sequence continues at coordinate 4,795 of DBLC01000172.1, read as the reverse complement.
AAATGGTTTATTGTAAAAGGTTAAAAGGGTTATAAGGGTTAAAAAGGGTTATTCCGAGTACGGTATAACCCTTTTATAACCTTTAATTCTATCAGCTCTGTTGAATTGTTAGGGGACACGTATTATAGGACATAACCTTGCCCGAAGGGCATAACCTTTTTGATAGAAATGGGGAGAAAGAAATGGCTATCCAATATGATGCTATCATTGTGGGCGGAGGTCCGGCGGGGCTTTCTGCTGCTATTTATATGGCAAGGGCGCGGTTCCGTGTGCTGGTGATTGAAAAAGAAAAAATGGGCGGACAGATTACCATTACGTCCGAAGTGGTCAATTATCCCGGCGTGTTTTCCACCAACGGAGAAAAGCTGACCCAGGAGATGGTGCGGCAGGCCAAAGCCTTTGGTGCTGAATTTTTGACTGCCACGGTGACCAGTCTCGACCTGGAAGGAGACTATAAGACTGTTCATACCGATCATGGGGACTTTGTGACTTTAGGCGTAGTCTATGCGGCCGGGGCCCATCCTCGGTTGGCCGGATTCACTGGAGAATCGGATTTCCGTGGTCACGGGGTGGCCTATTGTGCCACTTGTGATGGAGAATTTTTCACCGGCAAAGATATTTTTGTCATCGGCGGTGGCTATGCGGCGGTAGAAGAAGCTTTATTTCTGACGAAATACGCCAAACGTATTTACCAAGTGGTCCGGGGGGATGATTTCTCTATTTCTTCTGCTGCCGTAGACGAATTGAAAGAACATCCTCAGGTGACTGTGCTCTACCATACCCAGGTGGAACGCATCGAAGGGGATATGGCCGTTCGGCAGGTGATTCTGAAAGATAGAAAATCTGGAGAAGAAACGGTCTATCAGGCGGAACCTGGAGAATTTTATGGGGTTTTCGTTTTTGTAGGCTATGCCCCAGAAAATGGATTGCTTCAAGGAAAAGTGACTTTGAACCCCCAAGGCTATGTGGTGACCGACGGCGAACAGAAAACCAATCTGGACGGGGTCTATGCAGCTGGCGATATTTGTGTGAAGAATCTGCGGCAAGTGGTGACTGCCGTGTCTGACGGGGCCGTGGCCGCTACGGCGTTGGAGAAATACCTGGGAAATCAGTACAGAAAATTGCATCTCAAACGAAATTATGTAAAGAAACCAGTCCAGCAGCCAAAGGAAACACCGACGGCACCGAAAGCGGAAACCGGAGCGTTCCTGGACGATGAAACTAGAGAAGCATTGGCACCGGTACTGGCAAGATTGGAACAGCCGTTGCTGCTCACGTTGTACACAGACCACAGTTCCCAGTCAGAGGAAAATAAGAAACTTCTGGCCGAACTATCAGATCTGTGCGACAAGATTTCCTATGAAATCAAACCCGCCACAGAAGAACGGAAAAATACCATCGTGATTTCTGATGGGCAGGGAAAGGAAAAAGGCATGAACTTCCATGGCGTGCCAGGGGGACATGAATTTAATTCTTTCATTTTGGCCCTCTACAATGCAGCAGGCCCGGGACAGGATGTAGGAGCGGCCCTGCAGCAGCAAATGGAAGCTATCGCTGCACCGATCCACATGGATATCGCCGTTTCCCTTTCCTGTACCATGTGTCCCGATCTGGTGGCCGCCGCTGAACGAATTGCAGCAGAGAATGCTCATGTGACCGTCGATGTGTATGATTTGCAGTATTATCCAGAAATGCAGAAGAAATATAACATCATGAGCGTGCCGTGCCTGATTGTGAACGAGAAAGAGGTTCACTTCGGGAAAAAAGGCGTAGGGGATTTGCTGAAGATTATTGCGGGGTAGGTGACTAGTGACTGGTGACTGGTGACTGGGAAATATTCGCCGATTTCTGCTGTGCCACAGCTACTAGCTTCTGGCTACTAGCAGCTAGCCGACTAGAAGCTAGTAGCTAAGAGCTAGCGGCTGTGACACTGGCGGAATCTTAGAAAATTCCAGTCACCAGTCACGAGTCTACCAGTCACTCTATTCATCAAAAAGAGCCAAGAGACATGTCTGCCTCTTGGCTCTTTGCGTTTTTATTTTGTTTCTTCACTCTTATGAAATAGCACTTTCAGGAAGGCCGATACCACTTCTGGATCGAAGAGGATGCCGGAACCGGAAAAGAGTTCCGTGGAAATGTCTTCTTTGGTCCGACTTTTGAAATCCGGCGCTGAGTAGATGGTGGTGTCGTAGTAATCCGCTACGGCGATGATTCTAGCTCCTAAGGGAATATTTACGTTTTTCAAATGCCGGGGAAATCCGGTGCCGTCCCACCGTTCGTGATGAGAACGGAGATAGGGGAGCAGGTCCTGGCATCCCGGGATGGATTCCAGCATATTGGCTCCCAGTTCGGGATGTTTCTTGAAAAGCGTCAATTCTCTTCGGGAAAGATAGGGGGCTTTTGAAAGGACCTGGTTGGGCAGGCTGATTAAACCGATATCGTGGAGAAATCCAGCATATCGGATCAGGGTGATTTCATTGGATGGTAGGCGCATGTATACCGCGGTAGCGCCTGCGTAATTGGAAACCCGGACGGAGTGCTTGTACAGGTCTTCTGATTTCAGGCGCATCAGCTCAATGAAATGGGATGTGATTTTATCCAGTGCTTCCTGGGTCTCCCGAAACGTGGCGGGATTTTGAAAGAGTGATGAACTATACATAAAAGGATCCTTCTATTTTAGGGATTAAGGTTGGCTATTCATTCGTGTTTTTGTGGGAGTGCGTAGTGAGTAGTGCGAAGTGCGTAGTGGTGGAAG
>DBLC01000172.1:0-1961 GCA_002297935.1 Dialister sp. UBA734 | reverse complement strand
TCTAAGGGTTCTTAGGTTTCTCGAATGTGCCTATAAACGCTAACGTTATCATCTCATTTGAGGAACGTCAGAACCTTCAGAACCCTTAGAACCTTTATTACTAAAGATAGTATCGCATGTTTCGCTTAACTTAGTGATATTTCTTCAACCAGGCTGTCATATAGGAACAATCGGATTTCAGAATGTAATGTTGGGATGTGCCCCAATCGTAGCAGGCCTTTGCCAATTGTCCCGCTAATCCTTGGCCGGAGCAGGCAGCGGGCACCACGGTGTGAAGTACCGTGCAGGTCTGCCCTTCCAGTTGGTATTCCATATAACAAAGCCCTTCTGGCTTTTCGATGATAAAGCGATGTAAGTCTTTCTGATGAATGACCATAGGATGGACCTCCTTCAACAGACACAATATATATAATAACCAATTCATAATAACCCGTCAATAGAAAAATCGATGGTAGCGGGCTAGTCTGTATGATATAATCTGTGATGACTGGTGATTGGTGACTGGCCTCTCATTTTCTAGTCACGAGTCACCAGTCACTATCAATCATTGTCATTCACGCTTTATGGCAGGATATCATAAATTACACACTCATTTATTATACAATAATTTTCCTCACTTCTTCCTCATGGTAATATCTATAAGAAGTGTATAAATATTTCGATAGGAGGGCACATGAAAGGAACTCTTTATTTTTTGCATCACAGCGGTTTTATTTATGAAACGGAAACCATGATATGGGTATTTGATTATTATCAGGACCCGGCTCATCGATTGCAGGAATTGTTGAAAAATACACAGAAGAAAGTGTATTTCTTTGTGAGCCATGTCCATGGGGACCATTTCAATCCGGAAATTGGCCGGTACGAAAAAGAAACCTGTCGTTATATCATGCATGAAGATTGTCATTTGCCAGTGGCGGATATGTCTAAAGTTCATAGAATGGTGCCTGGGGATACCTGGCAGGAAGAGGATTTCCAAGTGACCATGTATGGTTCCACCGATGTGGGCGGTTCCTTTCTGATTCGAGGAAAGGACATCTCTCTGTTCCATGCAGGAGATTTGAACTGGTGGCACTGGGCCGGTGAGCCTGATGCAGATAATGAAGCCGCTAGAGAGGCTTTCTTTTTGGAATTGGGAAAATTGGGACAGCAGGACGTGGACATTGCCCTTTTACCAGTCGATGCCCGGCAGGCTGTGGCGAGAGAATGGGGCGTGAAGCAGTTTTTGCACTATGTGCATCCGGCCCTGTTGGTCCCGATGCATGCCTTCGGTCCTACCTGGGGGCCATCCTATGAATTCCGTTGGCTCTATCCAAAGCAGAAGTTATGGATTCCGGGAGAAGATGGCACTTGTATTAAGTTAAGCGAAATATGCGATGATTCCTTCTGATAGAAAGGTTTCTCAGGTCACTCAGGTTGCTCAAGTTTCTAAGGTTTCTCGAATGAGCGGAAGATGGTCGCGTCTATTGGCACATTGGAAGAACCTGAGCAGCCTTTACAACTTGAGAAACCTGAGTAACCTTTATATGCTAGGCTATTCAACGACATCCCCTCATTATAAGGAGAAAATGAAATGATGAATACTTGGATTTACATTATGTTGATGATGTTTGCAGGAAATTTTATCCTGCAAATGACACCACTTTTATATTATTTCTACGCCGTCTTTATTGTCCACGCAGTCATTCTGGGGGCCTCTTATGCATTACTGAAACGGGACCCGCTGATTGACCTTCGGCCCAATATGCTTTTCATGGTGGGACTGACGGTGATCAATGTGCTGACCGACCTGGGCATCATGTCCTATCAAATGTCCTGGGTGGCCTTCGGGGCTCTTTTCATCTGGTCCATGATGGGCGGAGGGAAAAGATAATTAGGAATGAGGAGTGAGGAATGGTGGTGGCGGCGCACAAAATTTGGAAGCGCCGCATTATAATTTATTGGTGACTGGTGACTGGTGA
>DBLC01000029.1:4560-6843 GCA_002297935.1 Dialister sp. UBA734 | reverse complement strand
ACGCACTTCGCATTACGCATTAAAACCAATTTCGTTCATTTACACACAATCAAAAACCCTGCCGGAAACAATCCGACAGGGCACATAAGCTATGTGAGGTACCACCTTGTCCATACATACTCGATTGGCGATAACGGAGCAACCGCTTTTTTCTATTTCCAAAAGGAAATTCAAAAAAAGAAACTCCCGGATGAGCCGATCTGCGCTGCTTCAGCCATTTTCACCGTCCATGGCCTCTCTGAGAAGAGGAAGCAAATCTGATTCCGTTCCTAGTTATTGAAACATTTATATTTGACTAAGTAGAAGTATTTTACCATGAGGGAAATAGGTTGTCAAATAGGAAAATGCGTAGTGCGTAGTGCGAAGTGCGTAATGAAGGCCGGCGAGCGCATCGAATTACTTTTATAAGAAATTTTCTCATAATGCATAACCCCATTCTATATGCTCGCCGATTTATGTTTTATGTGAAACATCATAAGGGGTATTGGGGCGCTTCTTAAGTTGTGCGCCCCTTCCTTCATTACGCGCTACGCACTTCGCATTACGCACTGAAAAAACTCCAGCGGTTAGCGTCACTTCCTATAGCTCATCCTCGTCCGGTTGATTTTCTCCTGTTCCCGGGCGGCTGCGCCGTGGTCGGGGTCGGCTTCTTCTTCCATTTCATACTGCCACATGCGGGTAGGCACCAGTTCGCCTTCCTGGCTGGCGGTGTAGCGCATGGACTTTGGCATGGTTTTCACCGTAGAGAGCGGGCTGGTGAAACCGCGGCCGATGACGTCGGTGGTATTCATAATGAAAAGGAACGCATGGGGATCGATTTCCTCGATGTAATGACGAAGCCGGGTGATTTGGGTCAAATCGACGATGGCAAAGACGATTTTCTTTTCCACCCCAGAGAACGCCCCCTGTCCATAAAGAAGGGTAGCGCCGTGATGAATATTTCTTAAAATTGCATCGGAAATTTCTAGCGGCTTATCGGACACAATGAAAGCTGCCTTGCGCTGGGCAAACCCGATGACCAGACGGCTGGACAGGTTGGCGTTGATGTACATGGCAATCAGCGTGCAAATGGCCGGTTCCAGTGCAAAGAACCAAGCACTGCCCAGGACGATGATGAAATTCAGTGCAAAGACCACATAGCCGATTTCCAGATTGTAATATTTCTTCAAAATCGCGCCAATCACGTCCAGGCCCCCGGTGTTGCTGTTGTAACGATACAGGAGCCCCATGCTGATGCCCAGCACCACGCCGCCGGCGATGGCCGATACCAGCGGGTCATGCACCGCGTGGTACGATGACAGGAAGGACGTCAAATCCAGAAATACCGAGCACAGCACCGTGCCGATGATGGTGATCAGGGTGTAAAATTTTCCCATGAATTTCAAAGACAAAAGGAGGATAGGCACATTGAGGACTAAGTTCGTCATACCGATGGGAATGCCCGTCAGGTAATGCAACACCATGGCGATACCGGTGAGTCCGCCGGCTAGAAATTGATGGGGCACGTAAAACGTATTGATGCCCACGGAGTACAGAAACGTCCCCACCACCGTAATGCCCAAAATAAAAAACAGCCGCTGCCAGAACGTGGGACTTCTGAAATCGGCACCGAGCGGAGTATTCATGATATACCTTCCTTTTTGAAATAACGATTTATCCATTTTGACTTCATTTATTTTGTCTACATTATATCATAAGGGCGATAGCGGCATGAATCGCTGGTGATATGTTTCACGGGAAACATGACTCTAAAAGGTTATTATTCTACGACTTCCTTCTGTGAAACATTTTTTAGCTATCGCAGTGGGCAAGGTTAAAAGGGTTATAAAAGGTTATGGGAATACCGTTTCCCCCATAACCTTTTATAACCCTTTCTCTTTGAAATACAGTCATTTGTGGAAAATCATTGTAGTACCATAATACCCCTGTGACTAGTGGTATTTCCTATTTGTTAGATCATCCCAATCATAGAGGATAAACTTTTAGAGACATGTTTCCCGTGAAACTTATCATTGTTTCTTACTCTCTTCTTTGCTATAATACATATAGAAAAAGGGCATCACCCATAAGCGGTCAGCCCCGAGAATAAAGTAATGGAAAAATCCACCAACTGTCGGGAAAACTAGCGGTGGATTTTTTCATTTACATACGAATGGCCAATATAAGGGCTAAGAGCAAAATAAGAAATATAAGGAGACACTAATTTATTCAAAGAATTTAGAATCATATGGATTTTTAACCAAAGCGTCGTCAAGACAATTCTTAAATAGCTTGCTATTTGCG
>DBLC01000029.1:0-4532 GCA_002297935.1 Dialister sp. UBA734 | reverse complement strand
CTTTCCTCGCTTTGAATAAAAATCCAAGAATGATTCTAAATATTGAATAAATCAGTGTCTCCTAAAAAAATCATATTTGTTCATATTCATATATAAGCCCCCTTTCAGGGGCTGAAAATCGACCGCCTACCGTATAGGTGATACCCAAAGTTATTATATAGAAAAATCCCGCAAAAGTCTACGAGACCCAGCGGGATTTTTTGTGTTTCACGTGAAACCATAAAAAGCCTTCCCCAGTGGGGAAGGTGGTTCCGAAGGAACCGGATAGGTGTGCAAGCGAACTGTATCGCTAGGAGCGAAGCGACGCAGGGATACAGTGAGACGCCATTTCGAGCGAAGCGAGATGATTATCCCGGTAGTACATATCAAATGAGGAAATAGGAAAAAGCGTTTTGCTATGAGTCACTGGCGTGAAACGCTTTTTTCTATTGTGTCATTTGATAGGTATACCGGGATAATCCTTATCCACCGCTCCGCGGTCCTCCTTCTCCAGAGGAGAAGGCATTGCGTTTCACGATATCGCCATGTTTCACAGGAAACATTTTTCTAAAAGGTTATTATTTTGCTGATTCCTTCTGTGAAACATTTCATTTCTGCCGCAAGTGACAAGGTTAAAAGGGTTATACAAGGTTATGGGAATTACGTTTTTATCATAACCTTGTATAACCCTTTTTCTTTGGAATGAAATATTTGTGTAACAATCGGTAAATGCACAATAATAACCCTGTGACCAGCGGTGTTTTCCATTTGTTAGATAATCCAACTTATAGAGGATAACCCGCTAGAGTCATGTTTCACGTGAAACATGACTCTAGCCGCTATCATTTCTATTTCCTAACTCCTAACTTCCAAAAAGCGCCCACCGCTTGCACGGCAAACAGCCCGGCCATGAGTACAAAAATTGCCGGCAATCCCAGATGTTGGCCCGTGAAGCCCAAGAAGGCCGGTCCCACCAGGACGCCGCTGTAGCCCATGCTATTGAAAGCCGTCACCGACTGGTCCAGGGGCATATCGTTTTGCCGTGCCAAAAGAGAGCAGAGGGCCGGCACGATATTGGCGGCTCCGATACCTAGGAGAACGAAGAAAAATAAAGACGCCGACACGGACGAAACGAAATTCACACCAGCGAATCCGATCGCACCGATGAGGCTTCCCACCACAATGCCTTTGGTTTCACCCATCCAAGAAATCAGCCGATCTCCCAAGAGACGCATCACCAGCATAGCCGCGGAGAAGAACGCATAGCCCAGGCTGGCTTCCGAGAAGGCGGCCCCTTTCTCTGCGGTGAGAATGACACCGGACCAATCCATGACGGCCCCTTCGGCCAAGTAGGTAATGAAAGCCATGCAACCCAAAAAGAAAACCATACCGCGGGGCATGGAGAAAAGAGACTGTTTCTTTTCTTCCGCTCCTTTGAAGGGCAGCAAATGGGAAGATGTGAAAAGCAAAATACACACAATAAGCCCATCATGGAGCCAGCTGATATGGTGCACCGCCAATCCTAAACCAGCCAGCACAGAAAATACACCAGCCCCGGCAAGACAACCGATGCTGTAGCAAGCATTGACCTGAGACATAATGCGCCGGCCCAATCCCTTCTCCAGTACCATGGCGTTGAGATTCATCGACACATCGGTGATTCCAAAGGCCATGCCAAAGAACAGCAGCGCCGCCACATAAAAAGGCAGCGATGGAAGAATGGGAAGCAACAGCAAATCGATAATCAGCATAGACATGGATAACCGCAGCGCCCCGCGGCAACCCAATTTCCGGATGAAAACCGTATTGAAAGGCATGCACACAAAAGCGGACAAGCCCAAACAAAGCAACATCAGTCCCAACGTTTCTGGATCCAGTGCCAACTTCTCCTTCACGTAGGGAATCATAGGGGCCCAAGTGGACAGAGCAAATCCACTGGTGAAATACACACACCGCGCCGCCCACAGCGCGCGATGGGGATGAGAAATTTGATTCATAGGTACTCCTTTACAATCCATTTTCTATATTTTGCCCTATGCGTATAGAAAAAGCTAGAGCATGAAAGGAAAATACTAGAGTCATGTTTCACGTGAAACGTTTTTCAAAAAGGTTATGATTCTGCGGATTCCTTCTGTGAAACATTACTTTTCTATCGCAAGTGACAAGGTTAAAAGGGTTAAAAAGGTTATGTTGCAAGAACGTTCTTATGAAACATGGCTCTAGCGAAAGAAGTTATAGCGGAAGCCCTCTTCTTCTGGAAGGGGGGGCAGGGGGGATAGCTCGCACTGGCGGGATACATGAAATAAGGCACAAGCGAAGTAGGCGTCTAGCGAAGGCGGCTTGTCTAACAACTCTTCTTCATCGGCCTATCCCCGGCTCGCAAGCGAGCCTGCCCCTTCCTGAGGAAGGGGCTCTTTATGGTTGAAACGGATAGTGTCATGTTTCACGTGAAACATGGCTCAAAAAGGTTATTATTCTGCAGTTTCCGTCTGCGAAACATTTCTTCTTTACCACAAGTGACAAGGTTAAAAGGGTTATAAAAGGTTATGGGACAACGACATTTCCATAACCTTTTATAACCCTTTATCTATGAAATACAATCACTTGTGAAAAGCGATAGCAGCACAATAATAACCCTGTGACCAGCGGTATTTTCTATTTGTTAGATTATCCTAAGCATAGAGGATAACCTGTTATAGATATGTTTCCCGTGAAACATGCCGCTAGCGGTTAAGCCATACAGCGGCGATCACTTGCTCCAATCGTGGTTATACACATCATAACTGGTTTTCCGTTTCAAATACTGGATGCTTTCTTCGATATCGTCCAAGAGCTGTTTCTTATCCTTCGGTAGTGTTGCTGCCAGGCGGATGTAATTGGACACGTGGTTGCTGCGGAAAATCATGCGCTCCGTTTCCGGCAGATCGATGTGCTCTACCATGAGTTTCAATTCCTCCATGAGACCATACGGCGGGAGAGGGTGGAATTCGCCCCGTTCAAACTGGGCCTTCAGTTCGCTGCCCCGGTACAACATGAGGCACAGAGCGGACAAATAATTCGGCTTGATTTCATTGATGGCCTTCGCGGTGGCCAGGGCATGACGCTCACTGCCCTCCACGCCGGCAATGCCCAAAATTACCATGATGGACAGCTCCATGCCGGCTGCGCGGACCCGCTTGCCCACCTCGATGGACTGCTCGCCGTTCACGCCCTTGCGGATATCCTTCAAGGTCTGAGAATCGCCGCTTTCCATACCATAGTACAAAAGCGTGAGTCCCGCTTCCCGAAGCTTGGTGAGTTCCTCCACGGACTTGCGGAGAATATCTCCCGGCGCCGAGTACGATGCCACTCGTTCCAGGTTGGGGAAATATTTCTTCAACGTTTCCAAAATCTTCAGCAATCGGTCCGTAGGCAGCACCAACGCATCCCCGTCAGCCAAGAACACCTTCCGCACCCCGTCCCGATCCACCGAGTAGGCCATGGCAATCTGCCGCATGATTTGCTCGTCGGACAGCTTCTCAAACTTCACGCCTCGGTACATATTGCAATAGGTGCAACTGTTGTGGGCGCACCCGCGGGTCACGCGGAGAATAAAACTATCGGCCTCACTGGGCGGACGAAATACAGGGGTATCCCAATCATCGAAAAATAAACCAGACATGGTATCATTCCTTTCGTTGTTTGTATTGTTGTTGGTTGTTGGTTGCTAGTTTCCCAACAACTAACAACTGACAACTAACAACAATGATATATAGCATAATTTCTATGTGACGAAATCTATTGTACACGAAAGAAATGAAAAATGCAACAACGAATTTAAATACTTCAATATGTGATATAATGGATTCATTGAGAAGTTAGAAATAAGTGACTGGTAGACTGGTGACTAGTGACTGGGAAAGGATTAGGGATTAGGAAATATGTTACGCTAACCATCATGTTTCACGTGAAACATGACGCTGGCGAAATTACCTCTTCTAGCGTCTTGGCTCCCCTGTCGGGGGAGCTGCCGAAGGCTGAGGTGAGCAAGCGAACTATATCGCTAGGAGCGAAGCGACGCAGGGATATAGTGAGACGCCATTTCGAGCGTAGCGAAGATGGGCTGCACTAGCGGAATGAAACACTAAATGTACGATAATCCAACTCGGTCATGCCCGTTCCTAGCGGTAAAGTATACCTATCCGCTTGTCATGCACAAAGCGAAGTATATCGCTGGTGCCGCCCCCTCTTTTATTCTCCCCCGACGGGGGAGACGAGACGCTATCATGTATTGCAAAGAAGTCCAGTGTACCACATACATTTTGCACATATTGCTTCTAGCGATAACTAGCGTTATTTTTCAAATGGGAAAGTTGAGTTAATTATCATGATAGGAAAGCGGTAGTGGCACATTATCTCCCCCTTTGGGGGAGAACACAAGAGGGGGCATGCCAAGCGGGATGAAAAGAGATGTTGGTTGGCCCCGTATGGTATGGTTCAACAAAAAGAAAATCTCGCCAGAGCTGCCCCCTCTTTTATTCTCCCCCCAAGGAGCAATGATGTTAAGTTAAGCG
>DBLC01000063.1:3197-3321 GCA_002297935.1 Dialister sp. UBA734 | reverse complement strand
AAGGTTCTGAGGGTTCTCAAATATGCCTTAAAGATGCTGGTGGTATCATTGTGGCGACTTGGTCATCAGAGAGTCATGGTATTCATGAAGGAAAACCGTATGACTTCTAGCGTCATTTCGACCG
>DBLC01000063.1:0-3029 GCA_002297935.1 Dialister sp. UBA734 | reverse complement strand
CATAGTACCGAACTACTCTGCAACGTCATTCTGCACAAATTCCGTCGGTCGAAATGACGCTAGAGAACATACGGTTTGCTTTAATAAATATCATGACTCTGCGGAGAAGCCAAAAGTTACTAATAATTCCACCAGCGTCCCTAGGCACATTCGAGAAACCTGAGCAACCTTAGCCACTTGAGTAACCTTAGCAACCTCCCCCCTCACCCCAACAACTCCCTCAGCCTCTTCTTATCTGTCTTCCCTGTAGACGTCCTAGGAATCTGCGTGAGCCACAGGATACGAGACGGCAGTTCCCAGGACTGCAATTTTTCTTCCAAGCCGTGCAGAATCGCCGTATTTCCTACAGATGGGTCGCCCACCAGGCAGGCCACGATGCGGTCGTCTCCATTGGGTTGTTTCTCCCCCACCAGTTCCGCTTCTTCGATACCCGGCAGCATGAGCAGGTGAGACAGCACCTTTTGCTTGCTCACATGATTGCCTTTCACGTGGTACACATCTTCCTTTCGGCCCAGGAAATGGAGGTATCCCTCTTCATCGATGCGTCCCAAATCGTGGCAAGTCACCGGTTGGGGAGCCCCTTCGATGGCGTAAGGGGTACGAACCATGATATTTCCTTGGTCGATAGAAATATGGATGCCCGGAAAAGGCCGTCCCACCGAATCGGGACGTTTTCGGATGTCTTTTCCTTCGATGTAGGACACGTAGCTCATTTCCGAAGCGCCGTAGTACAAAATGGTCCGGCTCTTCGGGAAATGGCGTTCCAAACCGGAGAGCAATTTTTCTGTCATAAGCTGGGACCCGGTGAGTACGTGAGAGACTTGGTCCGCCTCGCCTTTGACGCGGCAGAGGGCGGACAGTTTCGACGGAATCATGTACACATGGGTCACCCGTTTTTCCTGTATTTCCTTCATCCACGTCTTTGGAAATAGCCGGGACGTCCCCACGATGGTGGCCCCTTCGTAGAGAAAGGCCATGACCATGTTCAGATTTCCTGTAAACGCCATGGACCCCTGGCAATAAAGTTTCGAATCATGATCGATATGGAAGATACCGTTTTGCACAGGGAAGAAATCACTCCAACTCTCATCCCGCCGGAAGAACACCTTTGGAAGGCCGCTGCTGCCCGAAGACAGCACTGCAAAGCCCTTTCGCCCCTCGCCTTTCCTGTCACTATGGAAATAGAAATTCCCTACTTTATTCCACGCGATGCCAGCAAAAGGCTCGTCCGATAGTATCCCATCGAGAGGCCGCTGTTGCCACAAAGATACCAGTTCTTCGGCCCGCAAATATTCATGAAGCAAAAGCGGAACCGCTCCCACCTGTTCTGCCGCCAGGAAATAAAACAACTGCGCCTTGGGGTCAGACAGCCGAATCCCCAGCACCTTTCCCTTCACAGAAAGCGGCCGCAATTGATCGGCGATACCCTCGACTACCTCAGCCACCTCTTGATAACTCATTGGTTTCCCATTCCAAAGGAGGCAACAATGAGAGCCATCTGTTTGTGAATGATGGAATAACATATCGACCAGTTTCATAATCTCTCCTAAAAATACAACTGATATAAAAAATGGGGCGCCCTATACTTTGATGCGCCCTACCACCATTACGCACAACGCACTTCGCATTACGCGCTCAAACGCGCATCACATATTTCTCACTAATATGGCTTCTCCCACGCCGCCAGCCGCTGGGATGGCTGCCACACCGTATTTTCCATTTCCCACTTGCAGCCGCCGCAGCAAATGAATCATGATTTCTGCCCCCGACGCGCCATAGGGATGACCATAGGCCAAGGCCCCGCCCCAGCCATTGAGCCGGTCCGCTACTTCTGGATGGGTCTTGTAAAAATGGGCACTAATGACCGCAAAGGCTTCATTATACTCAAAGGCATCCACTTGTCGATAAATCATGCCCCACTTATCCAGCAAGGCTTCCACCGCCAAATCAGCAGACAAAGGGGGCCGCCGGGGATCGCCGCCTACCATTTGGGTGCCCAATACTTCCGCCCAAGGTGCTGCGTGATGTTTCTCTATCCAAGAGGCACTGGCCAGCACCACAAAGGCCGCCCCATCATTCATGGTGCATGCATTGGCAGAGGTGAGAATCCCATCTTTCACCTTCGTCACCCGTGGGGCACGAGCCAGGAGCCTTCGTCCCATGCGCGGGCGAATGGCTTCATCTTCGGTGCTGCCAAAGAGTGAGAGAATCACATCATTCAAATAGCCCTTCCCCCTAGCCATTAGGGCCTTCTGATGGCTCAGCAAAGCCGCTTCATCGGCTTCTTCTCTAGAAATCTCTGCTTTCTTTGCGGCCCGTTCCGCCCCTAGCAGCATGGCATCATCCCCAAATTCTTTTGGGATGAACTGGGCTGCTGTAAATTCTGGATTTCTCAATCGGCTTCGTTCATCCTGCTCCGGATAGATGCGACGCGGTGCCAAAGACGCGCTTTCTACGCCACCGGCCACCACCAAATCACAATCGCCACTGCGGATTTTAGCCGCTGCCATATCGATAGCTGCGAGACCAGACGCACATTGCAAATCCAAAGTCAAGGCAGGCACCTGTTTCGCTAGCCCCGCCTCCAGCCAAGTGAGACGACCGATATTTCCTCCCGGTCCCACCGCGTTGCCACAAAGAAACAAGTCCGGGTTCCCCCTAGGGAAATATCGCTTCTTCAATTCTTTCAGCACTTCCGCCCCCAATATTTCCGGTCGGATGGTCTTAAAAATCCCATACCGGACACCGAAATGACTGCGCAGCCCGCCTAGTATATACACATGGTTCATAGTTATTCCTTTCTGCTGTTACAAGTTGTTCAGGTTTCTCAAGGTTCATAAGGTTCATAAGGTTCTCAGGTTTCTCGAATGTGCCGATGGACGCTGGCGATATTATCCACAAAGATCCCCTTCCTTTGGAAGGGGATAGGACTTAAGCACAGCGAAAAGTCCAGGGGATAGCTCGCTTTAGCGGTCTGAAAACAAATTTCCGCTCCCCCTTAGGCGCGCTCTCTAGGGAAACGCTGATTT
>DBLC01000094.1 GCA_002297935.1 Dialister sp. UBA734 | reverse complement strand
ATAAAAAAAGGGGTATTGGGGCGCTATATGAATTGTGCGCCCCATCCTTCATTACGCACTACGCACTTCGCATTACGCACTTTTTCAGCACTTTTTCTTCTTACTCACCATAAGCCCCGTTGCCTGCTGGTTCGCCATGATGACGATGTCGCTGATCTGGACTCGTTTCGGCCGGGAGACGGCGAAGGCGATGATGTCGGCGATGTCTTCTGCTTGGAGGGCGTCGATGCCTTCGTACACTTTGGCGGCCCGTTCTTTGTCGCCGTGGAAACGGACTTCGCTGAATGGCGTTTCTACGATACCAGGTTGGATGGTGGTGACTTTGATATCGCTGTCAATCACATCGATGCGGACACCATCGCTGAAGGTTTTCACCGCTGCTTTGGTAGCGCAGTACACAGCGGCGCCGGCGTAGGCATACAGACCGGCGGTGGAGCCCATGTTCACGATGTGGCCGGTATTTCTTTCAAGCATGGCCGGAAGGAATGCACGGGTCATGAGAAACAGCCCTTTGATGTTCGTATCAATCATTTGGAGCATGTCCTCTTCCTTGGTTTCTCCGTAAGGTTCTAAGCCCCGTGCCAGGCCGGCGTCATTGACCAGCACGTCCGGTGCGCCGAATTGGGCTAAGCAGCTGTCCACCACGCGATGGATATCGTCCTTTTTCTGTACATCCAATGTGTATGTGGTGATCTGCACTCCGTAGGTACTAGCAATCGTTTCTTTCACCTGCTGCAATTTTTCTGTATTTCTAGCAGCCAGAACCAAATCGTATTTCTTCTCTGCCAAAGCCTTGGACGTTGCCAGTCCGATACCGCTGGTGGCACCGGTGATGAATGCGTATTGAGACATAGTAATTCCTCCTTTTTGTTGGTTGACAGTTAACCGTTAACTGTATACCGTCAACAATCTGCTATAGCACAATGGCTATGTATTGTTTATAATTATACTACATGAAAGTTGTTGTTGGTTGTTAGTTGTTGGTGGACAGACAACTAACAACTAACAACTAACAACTAACAACAATTGATCATCTTAATTCTTTCTATGGAAAATTGAATTAATGAAAAGTAAAGGGAGTTTCTATGAAATATTATCTATTGGGACTCGCAGCGAGTTTGTTGCTGCTGTCTGCGGGTTGTGGAAATACGCCGCCAGCTGCTTCGTCAGCTCAGACGGTGGCCAGTTCCCAAGCGGCGGTCCATGAAATCACAAAAGATTCGGAATCGATTTATCACCAGGCCGCCCAGGCCTACGGGAAAGGCAATCACACAGAAGCGTTGAAATTGGCCAATCAGGCACTGGCAGCGGACGAGAAGAATTACAAAGCCCTGTCTTTGAAAGGGATTATCCTTGCCTTCGATGCCTCGCCAGAGGAAGGAATTGCTTCGGTGCAAAAAGCATTGGAAGTGAATCCCAATTATACCCAGGCCTTCTTCGACATGGCCATGGCCCAGAAATTGGGAAAGCATTACGATGAATCCATTTTCTATTTCGAAAAAGTGCTCCAGGCAGATCCGAAAAATACCTGGTCCTACTACGGTATTGCCACCAACTACGCCGACAAGCACGACAAAGAAAATGCATTGAAATACTTGAAACACGCCATGGCCCTGGACCCGCAAAACGTCCGCCCAGAAGCGAAGACGCAGGATCATTTTGCGTGGATGAGGAAGGATGAGGATTTCTTGCAGACGATTAAATAGAAGGTTAGCTTTTCAAGCAGGTTATACTCTGTGATTTCGTCTGTCTAACATATAGATGATATGGATTATCAAAAGGTTAAAAAGGTTATGTGTATATCGGTTAATTGCATAACTCGTTATAACCTTTTATAACCTTTCTATCGTGTGGAATTTTTTCTTTGTTAGTATGATAGGGATAAGCAGAATAATAACCCTTTGAAGACATTAGTAAATGATAAATGGTTCAGGATGAAATCATCACATATAACCTGCCCAAAGGGCTAACCTATGAGACAAAGGAATTGCCATAGTATTTGAGAAAGAGGAAAGTAAATATATGAAATATGCATTAATCGCTTCCGCCATCGCCCTAGTTCTATACAGCCATGGCGAAATGGTGCCGGCGGGATTCTTTGGTTACATGGCTGGTGTATTTTATTTATATACCTATAGAAGCCATCCCACCATGCTGGCCATCGGCTGCATCGCCACCATGATCCTCACCATCATGTACCTGGACTGGACCTTCTCCCTGGAAGGGTACATGCAAGTAGGCGTCGCCTGGTCCATGACCATCGTGGCTTTGACGGTGGTGCTGACGCTGGTCACCGTGGTGCATAAATTACTGAGAAGGGATTAGTGGCTAGGCCCTAGGGATTAGGGGGATGATTCTGCCTTGTTCAATGAGATATCCTTATCATGGATTCGCTTATCTCTAGGTTATTATTCTGCAGATTTCTTTTTGCTTATCATATCAAGAATTGAAAATCAAAAAGGTTATAAAGGGTTATGGAAATATCACTAGTTTCATAACCTTTTATAACCTTTTCTATATGTATTTCTTGCTATGATACACCATAGAAATGTGCAGACTGATAACCCAGAGCCAAGCGGTAGATTATAATTGTTAGAAAAAGGTCAAGGCACAATCATAACCTTATTTCCAATTTCTAGGTCCTAGCCACTAATCCCTAGCTACTAAAAAAGTTATAAAAACTATTTGCATCTCAGCGTTTTCTTTGCTATAATACAAAAGCTTGCTATGAAGCAGGCAACTTCTCTTCCCATGAGAAACATGGGACATAAGTCCGAAAAGGAGGCGAATTTCGTGAAAAAGTATGAAGTTATGTTCATCGTGAACGTAGCAAATGACGAAGTCATTAAAGCTGCTGTTAAACTGGTACAGGACACCATTGCAAGAATCGGTGGTACCGTTGACAAAGTTGATGAATGGGGCAAACGTCATCTTGCGTACGAAGTCAAACACCAGAGTGAAGGTTACTACGTAGTAGTAGATTTCCAGGCTGACCCGGCGCAGATTACAGAACTTGACCGCGTTATCAAGATTCATGAAGAAATTATCCGTCACATCATTGTAAAACAGGATGACTAAGAGGTAGAACGATGAATTCAGTTCAAGTTATGGGTAATCTGGCAAGAGACCCGGTTATTCGTGCAACAAAGACCGGTCGTGCCGTCGCATCTTTCACTGTGGCAGTTAACCGCAATTACACCACACCACAGGGTGAACAAAGAGAGATTACAGACTGGATTAACGTTGTTGCTTGGGGCAATATGGCAGAAGCTGTAGGCAATCAGCTCAGAAAAGGCAGCCGTGTATTCGTAGAAGGCCGTTTCACGACCCGCAGCTATGATACACCGGACGGCCAGAGAAGATGGGTGAGCGAAGTCACTGCGAACTTCATCGCCGTACCGCTGGTTACCGCTTCCCGTATGCAGCAGCAGCCACCTCAGAATAACGCTTTCGGTGGAAATACTGGATATAACAACGGTGGTTTCAATAACAGCACTTCCGGCTATACCGCCAACGACAACCAGAGTCAGCCGAAAAGCAGTTTTAGTCAGTTCGGACCTTCGTCCAATGACGAAGACATTCCGTTCTGAGAATGCATTGATTTTGGAGGATAAACTAGCATGATTAGAAGAGATAGAGCAAGAAGACCGAGAAGAAAGGTCTGCCAGTGCTGCGTAGATCACGTAGACACCATTGATTACAAAAACATCGCTGCGCTTCGCCGCTTCGTTTCCGAAAGAGGTAAGATTCTTCCTCGCCGTGTAACTGGCACATGCGCAAAGCATCAGCGTAAGATTAATCTCGCTATCAAGAGAGCAAGAGCCATCGCTCTGCTTCCTTTCAGCGCTGACTAATTCAGACACACAAAAAGGCATTGAAATGATGATGAAAATCGTCGTTTCAATGCCTTTTTTTGGTGCGTAATGCGTAATGCGTAATACTGGTGACTAGTAGCTAGGCCTTAGGAATTAGGGGCAGAAAAGGGTTATTATCCTGCCAATTTTCTTTTTCAAACATCGCATACATACATCTTGTCACAAGGTTAAAAGGGTTATAAAAGGTTATGGGATTAACGATAGTTTCATAACCTTTTATAACCCTTTATAACCTTGTGACTAGCGGTAGAGTTACTATGTTAGAAAATGAAAATGGTAGAACAATAACTTTTACATCATATAGCGGCGCTTTCTAATTTTGTGCGCCGCCACTACCATTCCTCATTCCTAATTCATAATTTGCCATGTATTCCCTTCCAAATCCCATACACATCCGCCAGGGCCCAACCGATGGGAATGGAGAGCCAGATGCCGGTGACGCCGAAAAGTGGGAGAGAGGAGAGGCCGTAGGCGAGGACCACACGGCTCCCTAGGGAGAGGATGGTGAGGATCACGCTCATGCCAGGTTGCTTGATGGCCCGGTAGTAAGCGTAGAGCATGGAGAGAATGCCGATGCCTACGTAGCAGGCCCCTTCGATGCGAAGGTAGCCGGTGCCGATGGCGATGGTTTCGGTGGCTGTTTCGGGAACGAAGAATCCCATTAGCTGCGGTGCGAAGAAGTAAATGATGCCGCTGATGAGGAGTGCAAAGGACACTACCATTTTGCCGGAAGCGATGACACAGTCGTGAATGCGTTTCTTATTTCCGGCCCCATAATTCTGTGCAATGGCGGTAGAGAAGGCGTTGCCGAAGTCCATCAGCGGCGAGTACGCCAGGGTATCAATTTTCACACCTGCCGCAAAGGCGGCCATAACGATGGTGCCGAAGCTATTCACCAATCCCTGCACCAGAAGAATGCCGAAGTTCATAATCGATTGCTGCAGGCTGGTCAAGAGGGAGAGCTTGGAAATATCTCGGAAAATGGCTTGATCCCATTTCCGGTCCGCCGAGGAGACAGACAAATCTTTCCGACGAAGCAGATAGTACAGCAACATGCCGATGCCCGATGCGTATTGGGCAATCACCGTGGCCTGGGCAGCACCCACCACGCCCCAGTGGAAGGACAGCACGAAGAGCAAATCCAGCCCGATATTGATGAGCGACGACAGGATGAGAAAGTACAGAGGAATCATGGCATTGCCCACGGCACGAAGCAGGGCGGCGAAGTAATTATATAGAAATACCGCCACGATGCCGCCGTAGACCCATTGCAGGTAATCTTTGAAATAGGGGGCCACTTCCGCGGGAATTTGCATGAACGCTGTGATTTCGTCCAGCAGCAGGTATGACAGCCCGTTCAAGAAGAGTGTGATTCCGCCGATGGACAGGAAGGAAATATAAATGGATTGCTTTAAGAGTTTTTGATTTTTCTGGCCGAAGCAAATGGAGAAATACACCCCGCTCCCCATGGTGAGACCGATCAGAATGGAGGTGAGGAAAATCATCAGCGTGTAAGCACTCCCCACCGCCGCCAGCGGCGCTTCCCCCAGAAACCGTCCCACCACCAGAGTATCTACCACATTGTATAGTTGTTGGAAAATATTTCCCGCCATCAAAGGCAGCGAAAAAAGCAGTATTTTTTTAGGAATACTGCCGGTTGTAAAATCAAAGTCCTTAGCCATAGAACACCTCGATGAAATCGTTTTTTTCTTATTATAGCATATGGGTAGTGTTGCCAAGTTAAGAATCTGAGTCAGTAAGCACGATTTCGTTTGCGGTTACAGGTTACTTAGGTTTCTCAGGTGGCTAAGGTTGCTCAGGTTCTCCGAATGTGCCTTTATTCGTAACGGGCATGGTGACTGGTGACTCGGGGAAAAGAATTAGGGATTAGTGGCTAGGCCCTAGGGATTAGGCTTCTCGAATGTGCCGCTATCCATAACGGTCGGCCCATGTCGATCGAGATGATACGGATATCCTTAACGTAATGATTTAAGCATCCCACCAAGATCTACTAGAAATATCGATAAAGTCAAAGAAATATTGCGACTATATAAGACTCTTTTATATTTTGTGTCCAATGGAGAAATAGCTTCAAGGGAAAGTATACTAAAACGGAAAGTCTCATTTTATACCATGAACGAAACAAATAGCCCCAAGGAATAACACAAAGATTCTTCGACACGGCCGTTGGCCGGCTCAGAATGACATAAAGAACCGAGTTCGGCTAGATGGTAGAAAAGAACAGTTGTGAACAAAATCGAGGCTAATAGAGAAGCTTTAGTATCACTAATGAATCGAAAGGCATTTTTCTCCAGCGTCATTCTGAGCCGCCTGAAGGGCGTGCCGAAGAATCTTTGTTGTATTCCCCAAGGCAATAGGAGTGAAAAGCGACATGAAATGAGCCAAAGCGTCTGGGGCGTTCACATATAAGGCTAACAGACAAGCCCTGTTAATGGTATTTCCACGGAGGAAAGTCGCACTTAACTGACATTACCCTTTCCAGGGGACTACGCTTTTATGAAATCCACTCTCTTTGTTTTCATACTGGGATAATCCCTATCCGGTCCTTCGGACCACCTTCCCCAGTGGGGAAGGCACGCAAAAAAGCCCGCACGAAAAAGAGATCCGGCGGGCTGATTACCATTCAGCGCAATCAGCACATCCCTTTTCCATGCGGACTTTTCACATCCATGTTTTCTTGAGTTGTTGCTCTACCATGAAGCCCTAGGCGGTTCTTCAAGCGGGCAGAACGGTGCGTAGCACACCGGAGCTCTTATGTATTCCTCTTACCCGACAATTAAGTCCTACCAATGTTTTTTGATCGGCGCCGTGCATTGGTGGTGTCCTAATTGCTTAACTGTATTATATACCATAGATGATACAAGAGTCAAGCGTTTGCAAAAAGTTTTTCAACTAGAGAATATGACTGCGGTTTTAGATCTGTGATTGGATTAGAAAAAAGAATCTTATGATAGCGGATTTATTCCCAAAGACACTATCCGTAACAATTCCAATAGAACCCAATGAGAGCGGTAATATACGAAATGCCACAAACCATAAGTGTACCAACAGAACCTTAACAAGCAGAGATCACATCTATGATTAGCTAGTGAACTGAAAACGTCCAGAACCTTATGAGAGCGGGGCTATGCAGAGTGACGAAAACCACAGCATGACACCAGAACCTTAGCTTTCAGAATTTATCTCCATGAGTAACTATCAGTAAAAAAAGACTCATTAAATTTTCTCTACCACTCTATAAAATTATTCTTCAACCAATCGGTACATGCAAAGCCATTGCAAATGGATTTGATACCATGCTATTTGATATAATAATATATATTTATACAAATTGTCAACCAAGTATGATTATTGATTCGCATTGGGGAATATCTTTTATCGTGAGGGGTTAGGGTTTAAGGTTTGAGTTCTTTCGTGTAAACCTTAAACCAATGACACTTTCATGGGGTTACCATTGGGGATAGATGAACTCTGGAAGTAAACCTTAAACCTATAACGCGAAAGTTTTAGGCATAGGTGCATATTTCTATTTCTTTAAACTAGGCAGAGGGGTACCATGAAAATCAAACAGGTAGGATGGATGATGGCTGTATTGGCCGGTTGTTTCTGGGGTGGTCAGACGGCATGGGCCGCAGATGTAACGACCAGACCGCCGGATCGTGTCAGCCAGGCAGGAACGCTGCAAATGAACCGAATGCAGCAATACATGGAACGAGAACGGGTGAATCGGCAGATTGCGGAGGACCGGGCGGCTCATCAGAAGCAGCTGGAGCAGAAACAGCAGGAAGAAAACAAGCCCACAGAGGAAATTCATTTCCTTTTGAAGCTGATGCAAGTGGACCCATCGGCGGTTCTGTCTGAAAAGGAAATCCAGGGCATCACGGCTCCTTACGAAGGAAAAGAAGTGACTCTGCAGGATATTTACCAGGCAGTGGAACAAATCAATGCCCTCTATAGTGAAAAAGGCTATGCCACTTGTCGGGCGTTCCTTCCGCCCCAGACCGTAGAAGACGGGACGGTCCATATTCTTTTGGTGGAAGGCAAGACCGAAGATACCACGGTGGTGAACAACCAGCAAATCAAAGCGGATTACATCAAGAAGCGGCTGTCTCTCAAAGAGGGCGATGTGGCCAATTTGAAACAGCTCAACCAGGAACTACTTCGTTTCAACGGCACCAATACCACCCAGCTGCGGATTGTCATGAAAGCCGGCAAGGCACCAGGCACCACCGATTATGAAATCGCGGCCTATGAACCGAAGCGCACTACCTGGACTCTCTTTGAAGATAACGCAGGCAGTGATACCAGCGGTATCTATCGCACCGGCCTGTTCTACAGCAACAAGAGTCTCTCCGGCGTGGGCGATGCTTTGGGCGTTGGCACCGTAATCAGCGAAGGCACCCGGGCCGCCAATGCCACCTACAGCCACTACCTGGGACGACGCGGCACGAAGATGAATTTCCTCTATAGTACCAACGCGGTGAAAACTGTCGATGGAACTTGGGCAAATAAGGTGAAAGGTCATGCCAATGCCTTTGCCATCGGTTTTACCCATCCATTGATGGTGAATGAAAAGAAACGAATCGAACTGTCCTTGGATTATAATCACCAAAACTCCAAGAGTGATTTCATATACGAACAAGTAAGACGTAATATTGTAAATGATACTGTACAGGATGTAACCTTGGGATTGGCTTTGACCGATTATGGAAATACCCACGTGCTCTATCGGAAACATAGCTTCGTGGTGGGCAAGAGCAAGAGAACACCAGATGCCTTTGATGTTGAGAATCGGAACTTCCATTTTTATAAATTCAATGGGTTGTACCAGAAGTCCTATACACCGGGCCGTGTCCTTTCGATCCGCACCGATGCCCAGTGGAGTCCTATCGACGACATGGTTAGTGCTCGGCAATACTACATCGGTGGCATGTACAGCGTCCGCGGGTACAAAGAAAACTACCTAGGCGGTGACAGCGGCTTTACCTTCAGCACCGAATACCAGATGCCTATAGGAAATCACAATACCTACGGATTCACGTTCTTCGACTATGGCCGTATTTATATGAATGGACAGAGTGCGCCTATTGATAACTATCTAGCCAGCGTCGGCTTCGGTGTCCGCCAGCAGATCGGCAAAAACTACTCCGCCAGCCTCCACTTCGGCTTCCCGCTAAAACGAGACTTCCAGGCAGAAAAAGTGAGCCCCATGAGAGTGCACTTTGTGCTGAGTGGGCAGTTCTAATCTAGCGGTGCCTTGACTATCAAAGGTTCTGTAGCGGTGGCGTGGCTAAGTGAACATAGAACCGGAGCGTGTATGCAAAGGTTCTGTAGCGATGGATTGGCTGGAAAAACATAGAGATGAATTGTGTATTTTATGGTTCTGTAGCAATATTTGGGTTAGGAAAACATAATGACAGAACCTCGTATAATAGGTT
>DBLC01000093.1:10631-12381 GCA_002297935.1 Dialister sp. UBA734 | reverse complement strand
TTTAATCACAAGCGGAATCATGCTTATTGTTTCAAATTCTTAACTTAACAACATTGCCTTTTGATTATCATGTCATTCGTTTCCATTCATTATAGCATTTTACATAAGTGAGGAGTGATGGAAGGGGCGCACAAAATTTAGAAGCACCCCAATACCCTTTTTTTGTTAAAGGTTATTATTCTACTGATTTCTACAGTAAAACATTTCCTATCACCGCAACAGACAAGGTTATAAAGGGTTATAAAAGGTTATGGGGATACCTCTTTCACATAACCTTTTATAACCCCTTTAACCCAGCCACTTGTGTCTTCTTGTTCTATGTTAGAAATAGTAGGAAGCAGAATAATAACCTTCATAACTATTGTTTCTCGTGAAATATGCTGATAGCCGCTTCAGTCATCGGCGAGCTATACAAAAAGAAATCATGCTTCTTGGCTCCATTGGTATAAGAGCAATTCGAGGCTCGCCGCCACCACTCCTCACTATATATAAGGTGGACAAAAGCGCCAACCTTTGCTATGATTAAAGCAAATTATATTTACCACTATATTTCCATATATATTTCCATAAGGAGTTGGTACGGCTATGCCCTATGACGAGCGGACACTTGAAGAATTAACTGAATCAGAAGAAATTACCCCCATGGGGATTCAGCTGGAAGTGAATGCGGAAATTTTCAATACCATTCACAACCTGCTGTGTACATTAAAAAGTGAAAAAGACATTTCCCCAGTAGATGAGAAACGACTGTACAATCTCTGGCGAATGACCATTCACGAAATGTCACTGATTGAACTCCGCAAGGGTCACGGACTGCCTATGTCGACACAAGTCTCCATGCTCCGTGAAGCCTACAACATTGAAAGTAAGTATATAGCGGATCAGATTTTCCGCCCTGTGAACAGCACCAAACTGACCAAAAAGTTGGTGGAAAAAGAGGGCCATTTCACCGAAGAAGAAATGGAGCGCCTCTTCGAGACCACCATCTGGCCGTCCATCAAAGAAGGCAAAAAGGGCCAGCAGAAAAATCCCATGGCTTTTATCATTGCCGGGCAGCCTGGTTCTGGCAAAACCCGCATGTCTTCTATGATTATTGAAGAGTATGATGGAAATATTGTCCAATCCATGAGCGACAATTTCCGCGGGTTCCATCCCCGGTACAAAGACTTGATGAAGAAATACGGCCAATACTGTGCCTATTTCTCCATTGCCCAAGGCCAATACCTGTCTGACCTCACCATGAAACGGGCCGCCGAAGAAGGATACCATATCCTGCAGGAAGGGTCTTTGGAAAATGTAGCCCACACCATGGAATACATTGATTTCCTGAAAAGCAAAGGGTATGAAATCTGCGTACTCCTCCGGGCTTGCCCAAAAAAGGAAAGCTGGAAAGCCATTCATCAGATTTTCCTACAGCAGCGACTCAAAGCGCCAGGACTTTCCCGGCTGATTACCAAAGAACACCACGACAAAGCCTGCCTTTCTTTCCTTTCTGCCACCAATGACCTGATCGCCCAGAACAAAATGGACCGACTCATCATCAAGAGCCCCAAAGGCCTTCTCTACGACAGCGATGACATGCCAACAGAAAAAGTCAGTGAACTGCTGGCAAAGAGAATGGTGAAGTAAGGACGTTTATGCTGAAACGGATAGCGTCTGATTTCCCCTGAACTATATCAAAAAGGGTTCTGAGGGTTCTAAAGGTTCTGAGGGTTCTCGAATGTGCCTATAAACGCTAGGGAAACGCTGA
>DBLC01000093.1:3790-10502 GCA_002297935.1 Dialister sp. UBA734 | reverse complement strand
TTCAAACCATGATTAAATCAGTGTTTCCCTAGTTTTATCATCTCATTTGAGGAGCGTCAGAACCTTTAGAACCCTTTGAACCTTCAGAACCTTGGCTACATACATAAATGGATTTTCAAAAGGTTATATAAGGTTATGTGATTCCATCGATTTCACATAACCCTATATAACCTTTTAACCTTTATGATTGTGGCATCTTGCTTCATATTATCCATCGAATTCTGTAGAATAATAACCTATTAGACTCTAACATCATGAATCCTAAATTACTCTTCACACAAACGGCTTACGCTCTCCACTTGGATGCCTGCGGCGTAGCATCGGCCACTTTACCGCCGCACTTGCTGAAGCGATTGCAGCAAACCGGTCCGGTCCCTTTTGCACCGGAAAATCTGTCTTCCCGGCTGGATACCCAGGCACTGCTTCCTGGCAGCCGTTCTTGTATGGTCATCCTATTTCCTTACAAGCCCCACGAGGAAGAAGCAGGAAATATTGCGCTCTACGCCCGCCCTTTGGACTACCATAAAATCAACCACCAATATTTAGAAAAAATCATCCAGGTCATGCAAGAGGCCTATCCTGAAGAATCTTTCCTTCCTTTGGTAGACACTTCCCCCATGGTAGATCGCTACTTGGCGTACCAGGCAGGGCTGGGATTCTTCGGCAGAAACCACTGCCTCATCCATCCCACCTACGGTTCCTTTGTCACTATCGGTTCTATTCTGACCACCTTGGACATGGCCCCTGATAGCCCGCTATCTCTGTCCTGCGGCGACTGTCACATTTGCCAGCACCATTGTCCCGGCGGTGTCATCCGTGAAGGGCATTTCAATCCCTGGCATTGCAAATCCTACTTGACACAGAAAAAAGAAGAATTGACCGAAGAAGAAATACAAATCCTTCGCCGCACCCCCACCCTCTTTGGCTGCGACGAATGTCAACTTCATTGCCCTTACAACCAGAAAGCCCCCGCCTCTCCCCTGCCGGAGATTCACGAACATCGCATCTCCACCCTGACAGAAGAAATGCTGTCCTCCTATTCCAACCGCAGCTTCGACAAAACCTTCCGCTCCTACGCCTTCGCGTGGCGGGGGAAGAAGGTGCTATCGAGAAACTTAGAACTCTTATCTAAGAAATAAGGATAGCGAAAAAGGTTATTATCCTACTGATTCCGACATATTACAAAGCAAGCTACCGCCATCATCAAGGTTAAAAAGGGTATAAAAGGTTATGTGGAACCATCGGAGTCACATAACCCTTTATACCCCTTCATAACCTTTATGATGGCGATGGCTTGCTGTATGGTCTCTATCGAAATCAGCAGAATAATACCCCTTATTCTAATCCATGAATAACCGCTCGCAAAAAAACAATTGACAAAACACCCCTCATTTGATACGATAATACACGTTAATGCCGGTATAGCTCAGCTGGTAGAGCGGCGCATTCGTAATGCGTAGGTCGCAAGTTCAAATCTTGTTGCCGGCTCCATAGAAATTCGAAAAGCACTGTGATGATTCATGGTGCTTTTTTTGTTTCTTGAGAAGGTTATTATTCTGCAGATTTCCTTAGCAATCAAAAAATAAGATACCGCCAGTCCCAAGGTTAAAAGGGGTATAAAAGGTTATGTGAAACCAACGGAATCACATAACCCTTTATACCCCTTCATAACCTTGATGGCAGCGGTGATTTGCTTTGTTAAATAATCGGAATCAGTAGAATAATAACCTTTTTTATATTATCCCACAATATTCAGTGCATAAGTGGCATATTCTTTTTCCAGGGCTTCGCTCTTCTTGGAGAGTTCGATCTGCAGGTCGGAAGCAGCATCGTAGTCGCCGGCTTCCAGTGCTTCTTTCAGTTTGGTGCAGATAGATTTAGAAGCTTTGGTGTCTTTGATCAGTTCATATTTCTTAGCTTTAATAGCTTCCCAACGTTCTGCATCCAATTCATCTTCGCTCGGCAGTTCTTTGAAGCCTTTTACCAGAAGTTCTGCGGCTGGGATGATGCGGTCTACCAGTTCATTTTCCCAACGATATACGATAGATGCTACGAAGGAATCTACGATGGTGGCATTCAGGCTATCGCCAGCGGTGATGACAGCCACTTTGTCTGCATTGGCTTTCATGGTCTTCACATTTTCCCAAACCGTAGCCGGTGGTTTACCGAAAGCAGCGTCACGTTCTTCCTGGGTGAAGTCTTCGAATACGTTGTCTTCGCAGCGATAAGCTCTGCCTTCTTCCAGGTAATCTGCTTTTTCGCCCGGTTTCTTGGACAGTTCTGCCAGGAGGTCAGCCGGTGTCTTGCCGGAGGTGATGGCATAGGTAATGCCGTCCAGAGAAGTCAGGAAGAGGCAAGCTGCAGCCAGGTAGGTATTGGTGAATGGGTTCGGGGCACGCAGTTCGAAGCGGGTAGCTTTCGGGCTTTCGATATCACGAACGAGACCGATGAGGATGGTTCTATTTCTGGATGGAACTTCCGGATTGTGGCCCAGGGAAGTAACGATGCAGACAGGTGCTTCGAAACCTGGTTTCAGACGGTTGAATGCATCGGTGGTAGAGGAAACAAATGGGTTGGTGGCTTCGTAGTTCTTCAGGATACCCATGATGAAGCCGTAACCAATGGTGGAGAGGAAATCGGCTTTCATATCGGTCGGCGCCAGCAGGTTGATGATCTTGCCGTTCTTCAGTTCAGCGCAGATGCCTACGTGAGTATGTTCGCCGCTGCCTGCGACGCCGATGATTGGTTTTGCCTGGAAGGAAACATCAAGGCCATACTTGCGGAATACTTCACGAATGATGATACGAGCTTCCAGTTCGTTATCAG
Organism: Dialister sp. UBA734; assembly: GCA_002297935.1. Taxonomy (GTDB): domain Bacteria; phylum Bacillota; class Negativicutes; order Veillonellales; family Dialisteraceae; genus Dialister. The sequence goes on along the minus strand of DBLC01000093.1, from coordinate 7,676 downwards.
CTGCCTGGAGCGGATTCATGGAGAAGAGCCAATCCAGTTCCAGCTGTTCGCATACGTCTACGGTGTGACCGGCATCGTCCACTTTCGGTTTGATACCGCCTACTTCTTTATGGCCCATTTCTACATGCATGCCGCGGGCATCCAGTTCTTCAATGGCTTCTTCCATAGCGGTACGAACGTTGCCGCGCATTCTCTGCCAGTACTGTTCCTGCAGTCTCTGGGAAATAGACAAATGCTGAACGGTTTCTGTTTCGCTTGGGGTCTTGACCCAGAATTCCAATTCAGTACCAATGGTAAATTTGATATCTTTGATATCGGCAAACGGTACATCTTCCATGCCTTTGACGGTCTTTCCACCAGCCAGAAGGCCTTTCAGTTTGTCAGCTACGAAGTCACAGGATTCTTTCAGAATGGAACGGGAATCGATGAATTTGCCATTGTGGAGCAGGAAGCATGGGATGCGGAGGGTACCCACAGGACGACCATTTTCATACAGGTTGTCTTCGTTGTAATCTACATACCAGTTGACGCTGGCATCGGCTACCATATCGACACGAGCATCGTTCAGGGTGGCAATATTCATGAGAACTACAGAAGAGCCATCGGTCTGAACCGCAGTGCCAGCAAAGAAATCATCATAGTTTTTGATAAACAGTTCGATCGGCACTTTTTCATCCGTGTCGTTGCCAGCCAGGTCAATACCGACCAGGGAAACAAAGCGAATTTCCGGATGGGTCTTCAAGAGTCCCAGCACGCCTTCTTTACCAAATTCACCAGTTGGGATGTAGTACAGTAAATCGTTGTTAATCATTTTGAATTCCTCCTTTGGAATACAGGTTACTCAAGTTTCTAATTATATGTGACTAGTGACTCGTGACTAGTGACTAGGAAATACAACCCCAGTCACGAGTCACCAGTCTACCAGTCACCCATGATGTCCATTTTAATCACAATGATATGCCAGCGGTTCTTGCCATCTAACAAAGCTGCCGGAATCCCACCGCGGAATACCAGTACTCGATTTTCCATAAACTTCTCATTTAGGCTTGTCCCCCCTACATTTCAGTTTCTAGAAAATAAAAAATGACCCATTTCGTATATTTCTATACGTCAATGGGTCATCTTTGGCCAAATGGTGTGCAATTATATAAAATAACGCTATCTGTTTTGTTGTTAGTTGTTTGTTGTTGGTTGTTAGGAAATTTGACCAACAACTACCAACCAACAACCATCAACAAATTTCAGTCAAGAATATTCAGCGCATACACGCGATATTCTTTTTCCAATGCTTCTGCTTTCTTTGCTATTTCCAGCTGCAGATCAGACGCACTATCAAAATCATTGGCTTCCAGCGCTTCTTTCAGGCGAGTGCAGAGGCACTTGGTGTCGTCTGTATCTTTAGCCAATTCGATGCGCTTTGCCTTAATGGATTTCCAGCGTTTTTCATCAATCTTATCATCATTATCCAATTTTTTATATCCACGAACCGCCGCTTCTGTGCCTGGAATGATACGATCAATCAGTTCGTTCTTCCAACGATACAGAATGGAAGCGGTGAAGGAATCTACAATCTGATCCGAAATGGCTTCACTTTTTGTGAGAGCAGCTACCTTATCCGGATGGGCTCTCATAATCTTTACATTTTCCCAAACTGTAGCCGGTGGTTTTCCAAAGACTGCATCTCGTTCTTCCTGGGTGTAGTCTTCAAATACGTTGTCTTCGCAACGATATTCTCTATCTTTTGCCAGGTAATCTGCCTCTTCGCCAGCCTTCTTGGAAAGTTCTGCTAACAGTTCAGCCGGTGTCTTACCAGACTGAATCGCATATTCTACACCATCCAGGGCGGTCAGGTACAGGCAGGACACGCAAAGATAGGTATTGGTGAATGGATTCGGGGCACGCAGTTCAAAGCGGGTGGCTTTCGGATTACCAATATCACGAATGAGACCGATCAGGATGGAACGGTTACGGGATGGCAATTCCGGTTTGTGTCCCAAGGAAGTAACGATACATACCGGTGCTTCAAAGCCTGGTTTCAGACGGTTGAACGCGTCGGTGGTAGAAGAAACAAATGGATTGGTGGCTTCATAGTTGTTCAGAATGCCCATGATGAAACCATAGCCAATGGTGGACAGGAAATCCGATTCCATATCTTCCGGAGCCAGCAGGTTGATGGTTTTGCCATTTTTCAGAAGAGCTGCAAAGCCTACATGGGTATGTTCGCCGCTGCCTGCGACACCAATGATCGGTTTTGCACGGAAGGATACATCCAGCCCGTTTCTTCTGAAGACTTCACGAACCACAATGCGGGCTTCCAGTTCGTTGTCGGCAGCCTGCAGCGGGTTAGTGGAGAAGAGCCAATCCAGTTCCAGCTGTTCGCATACATCGAAAATATTTCCGTCATCATCAACCTTCGGTTTGATACCGCCCACTTCTTTATGGCCCATTTCTACATGCATGCCGCGAGCATCCAGTTCTTCAATGGCCTGTTCCATAGCGGTACGAACATTGCCGCGCATTCTCTGCCAGTACTGTTCCTGCAATCTCTGGGAAATCGAGAGATGCTGCACCGTTTCCTTTTCGCTAGGAGTCTTTACCCAGAATTCCAATTCGGTACCAGTGGTGAATACAATGTCCTGAATTTCAGAGAATGGGAAATTTTCCATTCCCTTGACCTGCGCACCTACCAACAGTTTTCTCAATCTGTCAGCTACATATTCGCAAGACTGTTTCAGAATGGAACGAGAATCAATAAACTTTCCATTGTGAATCAAGAAACTTGGAATGCGAAGAGTACCTACGGGAAGTCCAGTGGTTTCATCGATATTATCATCATTATAATCAACGTACCAGTTCACAGAGCTATCAGCTACCATGTCGACTCTGGCATCGTTTAAGGTTGCGATATTCATGAATACAACAGAAGAACCATCGGTCTGTACCGCTTTGCCAGCAAAGAAATCTTCATAATCTTTCATAAAAATTTCAATCGGAATACGTTCATCTGTATCATTGCCTGCCAGATCAATCCCTACCAGAGAAACGAAACGAATTTCTGGATGCTGTGCCAACAGGGAAAGTACCCCTTCTTTTCCATACTGACCAGCAGGGATGCAGTACAATAAATCTTTGTTCATTTGAGTCCTCCTATAGACTAAATTCACCATTTTTTATTTTATCGGGTGACTAGTGACTCGTGACTGGTGACTAGGAAAATCATTCCCCAGTCACGAGTCACCAGTCTACCAGTCACCACTCAAACGCATTCATCAATTCCTATCTGTTTTAAAATAGAAAAAGACCCATTCGTGTAGGAATGAGTCTTCATTGACATGGCGTATGAACTTTATGTAGAGATAATACAACAGGAAGGCACTTTTGTCAAGAGTTGTTTGGTTATTTTAAATGCGTAATGCGTGGTGCGTAATGAAGGAAGGGGCGCACACAATTTGGAAGCGCCCCAATACCCCTTTTTAGAAATAAAAGTGAGCAGTAGACAGTTTGCAGTAAAAAATAACCGATACCGCCAACTGCCTACCGCCGTTTGCTCACCGTTTTTCAAAATCGGCGAGCATTTAGAAACGAACAGAGTTGTACTTGAATCTTTCTTATAAGAGCAATTCGATGCGCTCGCCGGCCACCATTACGCACTACGCACTTCGCATTACGCACTCATTTCACGCAAAAACCCCTTGCGGCTCTTCGCCACAAGGGGTTTCATCTCAGTCATGGGTAAGATTAGTACAAAATCCTACGATCATTCAGCGTTGCCTTAAGCCAAAAGCTTGCGGACAATCTGATTAATCAGTTTACCGTCTGCTTGGCCTTTCAGCTTTGCCATGACAGCTTTCATCACAGAACCCATATTTCTCTGCCCAGGATCCAT
>DBLC01000093.1:0-3692 GCA_002297935.1 Dialister sp. UBA734 | reverse complement strand
TAACCAGGTCTTCTCTTCCAGAACCGTCAATTTCAGCGAGAGTTTCCTTTCTCTGTTTGACTTCTTTCCGGAGAACGGCAAGAACCTGATCATCATTGAAGTCCGCGTGTCCGTTGTCGATTTCAGCCTGCCGGATATGAGCACGTGCCATACGGATCGTGTTCAAAGCAAGCTTACCTTCTTCTTTTGCTTTCATGGCTGTTTTCATATCAGCCATAAGCTGTTCTTTAATTGACAAAACTAATCACCTTACAACCTATTATTTAAACTTACGTTTTCTAGCGGCTTCAGATTTCAGTTTACGTCTAACGCTGGGCTTTTCATAATGTTCACGTTTTCTTACTTCAGAAAGAACCCCGGCTTTTTGGCAGGAACGTTTAAATCTGCGAAGAGCACTATCCAAAGATTCGCCCTTTTGAACTTTGATTTCAGACATCTATATCCCTCCCTCCCAATAAGACTGATGGGGTGCTATTGCACACTTATAAATTATAATTGACAAGTCTCTTTCTGTCAAGGTGAAAAATAGTGCGTAATGCGAAGTGCGTAGTGTGTAATGATGGTAGCGGCGCACAATTCATAAAGCGCCGCGAAATTCTTTATATAAAGAGGGGTATTGGGGCGCTTCCAAATTGTGTGCGCCCCTTCCACCACTCCGCACTCCGCACTACTCACTACGCATTTTCGCCTATCAAATCAAGACTACTGCCTCTTACTTATCTGCTGGAAAAGGCGGCCAGCCCATTTCTTTACCACCAATGATGTGAGCGTGGAAATGGAACACAGACTGGCCTGCTTTTTCGCCGGTATTCATCACCAGACGGAAGCCGTCTTCTTTGAGTCCTGCTTCCAGAGCAATTTTCTTGACGATCAGGAAGAAGTCTGCAAAGTTCTTGTTGTATTCTTCATCAAAAGCCAGGATGTTGTCTACATGTTTCTTCGGGATCAGAAGGATGTGAACCGGAGCACATGGTTCGATATCTTTGAAAGCAAACCAGTTTTCATCTTCATACACCTTGGTGCTCGGAATTTCACCGGCAGCGATTTTACAAAAAATGCAGTCTGACATAATTTTGTCCTCCTATTGTAATATAATGGGTGACTCGTGACTGGTGACTAGGTTATTACTCTGCCAATTTCACTTGAAGGCATAATGCAAGAAAACGCCATCATTAAGGTTAAAAGGGTTATGCGAAACTTTTAGGTTAAATCATAACCGTTTATAACCGTTTTAACCCCTAGATTAGCGTATTCTGTCCCATTGCCTCTAACGACGTCAGTAGAACAATAACCTAATCCCTAGGGCCCTAATCCCTAGGGCCTAGCCACTAGCTACCAGTCACTAGTCACCAGTCACTTCGATATAATCCCTTCCATCCCCTCTTCGGTGATGGTATCAATCAAGACGGGATACATATGTCCCCGTTCTACACCTTCCGATTTGATGGTGACGCGGATATATTCGTCAGTAAGGCCTTCATAGTAGCCATTTTTGATTTCTTCGGCCAGTACGTGAACCACTTGGCCCAGGAACTGGGTGCGGTATTTCTTGGCGATGTCTTTTTCCAGGGTCTGCACGCGATGGACTCTTTCTTTTTTCACTTCATTGGACACCTGATTCGGATAGGTGGCCGCCGGAGTGCCAGTACGCTGGGAATAAGGAAACACATGAATCCCAGAAAATTGGATTTTTTTCAATGTTTCCAACGTTTCCTGGAAATTTTCTTCCGTTTCTCCCGGGAATCCCACGATGAGGTCTGTGGTCAGTGCTAAGCCAGGAATCTTTTCTCTCAATTCTGTAATGAGCTTCTTGTACTGCGGCAGTCGATAATGGCGATTCATTCCCCGAAGCACGCTGTCAGAGCCTGACTGAATCGGCAAGTGCAAGTGGCGGCATACCTTCGGTTCATTATGAATGATTTGAATCAATTCTTCCGACAGTTCCACCGATTCGATGGACCCTAAGCGAATGCGAAGCAGGTCAGGAATTTTAACCAGTTCAGCCACCAAAGTGGAAAGAGATGTCCCATCGTGGAGATCTTTCCCGTAGTTGCCCAGGTGAATCCCGGTGAGCACCACTTCCCGATAACCCCGGGCCACTAGTTTCTTGATTTCTTCTACTGCATCTTTCTGCAACCGAGATTTCAAACGGCCTCTGGCATAAGGAATGATACAAAACGTGCAATAATTGTCGCAGCCTTCCTGGACTTTGATAAAAGCACGGGTCTTGACCTCTCCTTCTGGGTCGACTTCCATATTTTCAAAGTCTTTGACTTTCATGATATCCACCACTTCATTGAGCGGTTTATCACTGTGTTTGGCCTCTTCTACATACTGCACAATTTGGGAGCGATTCTGGTGTCCTACAATGACATCCACGTCTCCCATCTGTTCAAATACTTCCGGTGCTAGCTGAGCGTAGCAACCTGCTACGGCAATAATCGCATCCGGATGGGCCCGGCGAATGCGGCGCACCATCTGCCGAGATTTTCTGTCCCCCACGCTGGTGACAGAGCAGGTATTGATGACATACACATCAGCGTCATCGCCTTCTGCCTGGCTGTACCCGTTTCTGATGAACAGGGTACGCATAGCATCACTGTCATACTGATTGACCTTGCAGCCAAGAGTGATGAAGGATACTGTCTTTTTTGGTTGTAAATTATTCTTTTCCATGATTTGTATTATAGCATATTTGTGAATAGTTGGCAGTTTTTAGTTGGCAGTAGGCAGTTAACGGTTAACGGATATCGGTTCACGGTTGTCGGTTTACGGTTAGTACCAAACATAATTTCAGAGGGTATGATTTTGCAGAGCTGATGCAATTTTAATAAGTGGAGGGACAAAATTGAAAAATTTTGAAAAAAGATGTTGTGATTTTTACCTACTTCTGCAATGTATATAGTAGAGGGGGAAATCAAAAGACTTCTACCTAGGACGATTTTGTGACATTGCTCGATGGAAATGCACTCTAGAGGCCATGAAGCAAAAAGCAAATCGTGATCAAGAAGATGACATCTTTCCCCTCCCGGTTGATGGATGCCTATGGGGTGATTGGACCTTGGCTATTTCTACTTGAAATACTTGCTAGCGGTGTTTCAAATAGAAATAGACAAGCGAAAATCACGCTAGCACCCCAGCAGACAACCATCAACCAATAACCAGTTTTACCCAAGACAAAAACACGGACCTTCCCGTTATATTCCCATAGATGGCCGACTTTGACGACCAGTTTGGAGCGCCCTTGGTCAGAGAGAAACAGGGACACCTGATTTCACCAATCTTCCCATCCGGCATGCGCCTTCGCCGTATTCATTGTGACCTCTCCCTGGCAAATTCACACGGATTCCCATCCGTGTTTTTGTCGTGTCTGGGATAGTAGACAGTTGTTAGTTGTTGGTTATCGGTTATCGGCTTACGGTTAACGGCTAACGGCTGTCGGTTGTCAGTTGTCCATCAAAAAAGAGGAAAGCGGAATGATGTTTCATTTCGCTTTCCTCTTTTTCATATACGATGATTTCTTCTACATAGTGGCTGGTCAATAATTCATACGCTCGATATTTGCTGAGTATATGCAGTGAAATTTTGGAAATCAAATGCATAGAAACACGAGCTATCCTGCAAATACCTTTGCACTCATTGTTGTTAGTTGTTAGTTGTTTGGAGTCAGACAACCAACAACAATCGCTCAT
>DBLC01000112.1 GCA_002297935.1 Dialister sp. UBA734 | reverse complement strand
TAAGGATTTTCTTGACGATGCTTTGGATAAAAATTCATATGATTTCAAACTCTTTGATTAAATCAGCGTTTCCCTAGGGGATTAGAAATTAGGAATGCTAGAGAAACACTGATTTTTCCTAATGACATTTACACTATTCATTAAGCCTCTTTCTATGCACAAGAGTAAGACATAATTTTTCATGCCAAAAAGCGTTACTAGGTTCAAATACTTTGAATCTAGTAACGCTTTTTTAGAAATAGAACTCCCTATTTTCAATAAGTAACCACTTCTCCATCTTCAGGGATGTCATATTTCATTATACCACGCCCTGTCATGCGTCCTCTCATTTCCCTTCGTGTAATAGAGGCATGGGCCACATTGTCAAAATGGGTCAGATACAAATGGGCTTCTGGCAAAGTTTGATGCACACAATCTACATCTTCATCATTCATAATTAGCCTACCATAAGAGAGTAATTCTGCAGCGCAAGCATTCAACATAATCACATCAGGCTGATATTGCTGTAACGTTTGTTGCACCCCCTCATACCAGATGGTATCTCCAGCAACATATAATGTTTTTTCGTTCACAGATTGAAAAATAACTCCGCAAGCCTCTGAAGACATTCTAATGGTTCCGTGCAAAGCGGGGGTTTTATGTAAAGTGACGTCAAAAAATTTCACTCCCTCTTTTGTCAAAACACGGACGTCCGTAAACCCGGATTGCATCAATGCTTGGGCATCCTCTTCGTTTTGCGCAAACACAGGCAAATCATGATCCAATCCATCACCCAAAGTCCCTTTCTGCAAATTGATGTCGATATGATCTGGGTGTAAATGGGTCACAATATAGGCATCTACCCCTGCTAAAATAGTTTCTGCCGGTTGCGGTAAAGGAAAAAGAGGCATTGGGATTTGCGCCTTGACTGGATCTACCGGTTGATACTGATTTCCAGGAAGTCCCTGAAAACAGCCAAGCCCATATTGGTCCACAAGCCAGGGATCTAACAAAAATGTTTTCCCACCATAACTAATTTTATTTGTTGCACTACGAATTTGTTGGATTTTCATGATATGCCTCCGAATCTCATACATTTTGATCACTTGCTGATATCTTCATTATATATATGCCAAGTCTTTCTTAAAAGAAAAAAGATATGCCTTTACCGCAACTAAAATGTTGCGATACAATATAATAGAGGTGAATCAATCATGAATCAAAAACAATTACAATATTTTTTGATGACCTATGAAACCCAAAATATACAACAAGCTGCCGATCGTCTTTTCATTTCACGGCAAGCCGTCAGTAAGACCATTCGTGAATTAGAAAACGAGTTAGGTGCTGCCTTGTTTGACCGTTCATCCAAAGGTCTAGCACCAACTGATTTTGCAAAAACATTGCTCCCTCATGTGCAAAATCTACTAACAGAGTACAACTATATCGCAGGATTGCATACATTAGATAAGCAAAAAAGAAATGTTATCACCATCTATGCACTAGATAATATGCTCCAATACCTAACAGCCGATTTTTTATATGATTTCCATGTCTGCTATCCTGATATCATTCTAACAATACAAGAAAGCACCGATGACACTTCTTTGCAAGCCCTCCTTACTCAAAAAGCAGATTTTGCCATAACAACAGGCCCTATTGACCATACACGATTTACCGCTATTCCTTTATTTTATACAAGGTACTGCTTAGCCATATCCAGACAACACCCCCTTGCCGACAAGGAGACCATTCTCTATCAAGACCTTCACAACCAAACAATCGTTAGCAAGGGACGATCTTTTAGCTGCTATCGAAACAATATGGAGAAGCACATATTAGGAAAAGGATTACATGTGGATATTCTAGCAGAACTAACAGATATCTCTGTGGCTTTGGAAATAGTAAAAAGAAACCAAGCCATTTATTTAGGTTACGATTATATCGGTGTAATGCACCCCTCTCCTTCCATAGTTTGGAAATATTTGAATGAAGAACCAAAAGGAAATCAGATGTATCTTGTCACACTAAAAGATACGCTCCCACGCAAAGTTTGTCGTGACTTTCAACGCTTTCTGTCGACATGGATCCCATTGCATCATAAAGATACCATTACGCGATAGGGTAGAGTTTTCACCCTCCCATTGCACCGTACCTACAGTTCTCGTATACGGCGCTACATCGTTATAGATATTCAAATTCTACTCAGATAATATTCCAAAGAGTCGACCAGTCCTGGTCGGCTCTTTGTATTTTCTTTCAAAAGTCTCTGGTGGATGGCATATTGGGCTTCAGTTTATAATGCAACCTTACCCACCATTTAGCCTTATATCCAGTTTCTGTTCGTAGGCTCACAGTTTTGCTACGCACTTCCTCCCCCGCATCCATTACTGTCTGCGGCTTGTGCTCCGCTACGCTCGGTGGTAAATACCCGCGACTGGACTTTTACCAGCAAGAATCGTGCCATGCCCGGCACACATAAAAAAAAGATGCAATTCCCAAGGAATCACATCTTCTTTTCCAATCGTCCCAACAGGCGGCTTGTCATCAAAGTCAGTACCAAGTAAATAATAGCGGTGGTGATGAATGTTTCCCATACCCGATAGTACTGCGCATTGGCCGCGTTGGCCCAGTACATCAATTCCGGCGTGGCAATCACCGAGGCCAGGGAGGAATCTTTGATGAGACTTACAAAGGAATTTCCTAACGCTGGAATCACCGATTGCAACGCCTGGGGCAAAATGACGTAGCGCATACTCTGCCACGGCGAGAGCCCCAGCGCACTGGCCGCTTCCCCTTGTCCGGAATCAACAGACAAAATGCCTCCGCGGATGGTTTCTGCAATATAAGCACCCGCATTGATCGATAGAGCCAACGCCGCTGCGGTCACCCCATCGGGCTTTTTCATGAAAAGCGGCACAATACCGAAGTAAGTAATAAGCAACTGCAATAGCAATGGCGTCCCTCGGATGCTTTCAATGAAACACACCGCCGGAAGGGAAATCCATTTCTTCCGAGAAATCCGCATCAGTGCCAATAGCAGCCCCAAGAAAAATCCCACCACAATGGCGATGACCGACAACTTGATGGTCAGCACCGTGCCAGATAAGAAAAAGGGAGCGTACTCTTCTATGATGGAATACTTTAAATCAAACATGGTTCACCTACCTTTAGTTAAAGTGAGGAGTGAGGAATTAGGAGTGAGGAGTGGTGGTGGC
>DBLC01000159.1 GCA_002297935.1 Dialister sp. UBA734 | reverse complement strand
TTCCGCCATTACGCACTTCGCATTTCGCACTACGAACTAAAATCTCAAAAGTTCTTTTCACTATCTAACAACAATGTCACCGGTCCATCGTTTTCCAGTGCCACTTTCATGTGAGTACGGAAGCGGCCGGTGCCTACGGAAACGCCAGCTTTACGGCAGGTGTCTACCACCCGTTCGTACAGTTCATTGGCCCGTTCTGGCAGTTCTGCTTGAGAAAAGCTGGGACGACGGCCTTTTCTGGCATCTCCGTAAAGAGTGAATTGGGACACAATGGCCAGTTCACCGCCTACGTCCAAAAGGGACAAGTTGAGCTTATCATTTTCATCTTCAAAGATGCGAAGATGGAGAATTTTGTCGGCAATGTAGTCTGCATCTTTTTCCGTATCGCCTCGTTTGACTCCCAGAAGGACCATGAAGCCTTTCTGAATGGATGCCGTTTCTTCCCCTTCGGAATCCACTTTGCACCAATTGCATTTCTGAATCACTGCTCGCATATTATTCTCCTTTGGAAGAACGCATACGACGTACGGAATGAACGCCTTTGATTCTCCGAATCTTTGTCATAATGAAATCCAGCTGCTGCAAGTCTCGAATCTGAATGCCCAAATTCATAACGGCCATACCATTATTTCCTACTTTTGCATTGGCTGCGGAAATAGACAATTTCAGTTCGGTCAGCGCCGCCAGGATATCTGCCATGAGACCGGTCCGGTCATAGCAAACCACTTCAATGGTCACCAGGAACATGCCACCGCTAGTTTCTTCCCAGGCCACATCGATCATGCGGTCTTTATCAGGGAAATTGATGGCATTCGGACAGTCTGCCGTATGGACAGACACGCCGCGGCCGCGGGTGACAAATCCCACGATGGGGTCCCCTGGTACAGGGTTACAGCACTTGGACAGATGCACCACCAGTCCTTCTTCCCCTTTGACCAGAATGCCACTGGAAGAGCGCGATTTCATGCTCCGCACTTTCAGATTTTCCAACGCTTTGGTGGTCTTCGGTTCCGCCGGTTTCTGCGCATTGATTTCTTTCTTGTACCGTTCGGTGAGTTTCACCATGGTACTCTTCACAGAAATGCCGCCAAATCCTACGGACGCGCAGAGGTCATCGGTGGTGGCACAGTTGAAGGTCTTTGCCACTTCCAGGAGACGGTCCTTGGCAATCAGTTTCTTCCATTCGTAGCCCAAGCGCGCCGCTTCTTCGCTCAAAAGCTGCTGGCCTCGGGTAATATTTTCTTCTCGATTTTCCTTTTTGAACCAGTTACGAATCTTCGCTTTACTGTCGGCGGCACCAACCATATTGATCCAGTCGTAGCTAGGTTTCCCGGTCTTGGACGTAATAATGGAAACGATGTCCCCATTTTTCAGCTTCGTGTCCAGAGGCACAATCTTGTTATTGACCTTCGCACCGACACAGCGATTGCCCACTTCGGTATGAATGCGGTACGCAAAATCCACCGGAATGGACCCTTTTGGCAGGTTAATTACATCGCCCTTCGGCGTGAAGACGAAGACTTCGTCAGAGAATACATCCAATTTCAATGCATTCATAAATTCTTTCGGGTTGCTGGTGTCCTGCCATTCCAAAATGCGGCGGAGCCAGGTGATTTTCGCATCGAAATCCTTAGAGCCGGCGTTCTTCCCTTCTTTGTACCGCCAGTGAGCCGCTACGCCGTATTCGGAAATATGGTGCATTTCCCAGGTACGAATCTGTATTTCTACTGGCTGCCCCTTGGTCCCAATGACCGTGGTATGGAGGGACTGGTACATGTTTGGCTTCGGCACAGCGATGTAATCTTTGAAACGATTCGGCAACGGTTTCCACAGCGAATGGGCAATCCCTAGAATGGCATAGCACTGCGGGATGGTGTCCACAATGACGCGGACGGCGTACAAATCGTAAATTTGGGATAAATCTTTATTATCCCGTTTCATTTTTTTGTAAATACTATAGAAATGCTTCGGCCGGCCAGTGATGGTGGCTTTGATGCCCGCTTCTTCGATATGGTCGTGAAGCACCCGCATGGTATCGTCAACGATTTCTTCCCGGGCTTTGCGCTTCTGCTTCATCTGCCGTACCAGGTCGCTGTATTCTTCCGGGTGGAGATAATGGAAACAGAGATCTTCCAATTCCCATTTGATGTTGTAAATCCCTAAGCGATGGGCCAAAGGCGCATATATTTCAATGGTTTCCTTAGCGATACGAATCTGCTTTTCCCGCCGGAAAATCCCTAAGGTACGCATGTTGTGCAATCGATCCGCCAGTTTGATGACCACCACGCGGATATCTTTCGCCATAGCCAGGAACATTTTGCGGAAATTTTCCAACTGCTGGTCTTCTTTATCTTTGTAGTGGAATTGGGACAGTTTCGTCACCCCATCGACAAGGAATGCCACTTCTTCCCCGAACATCATCTTGATGTCTTCCAGGGTATAGTCCGTATCTTCCACCACGTCATGGAGCAGAGCCGCAATGATGCCTTCCCGGTCCATTTCCAGTTCCGCCAGAATATACGCCACGGCCAGAGGATGAATGATGTAAGGTTCTCCGGTCTTTCGGGTCTGCCCTTCATGGGCCTTGTCGGCCAGCTCGTAGGCTTCCCGGATGGAGTCCAGATTTTTTTCGTTCGGCATATAAGACTTGATTTTATCAATCAGTTTCTTATATTCCTCTTCCTTCTCGCCGGCAAAATCTTTTTTCTGCTTCTGCTTTTCTACGTATTCATCCTGATGAATCAGAAATTCTGCCAGAGTGGACGCGGAAGCGTCGGTGTGAATGGTTTCTTCATTGAGATTCTTATTGAAAACGCTAGCCAGTCCGTCTTTTGGGCCTGGAACTGTTTCTGGCTGCTTCTTTTTTTCTTCTACTTCGCTCATGTCACATCCCCCTCAAGTGCAATGCGGTTAAATTGAGCAAACTATGTGATGATTTCTTCTGCGTTAAAGGTTCTTAAGGTTCTAAGGGTGCTAAAGGTTCTAAGGCCCCCAAATGAGATGATAGCACGTTCGTCCATCAGCTTATTTGAGAAACCTTTTGTACCTTTAGAACCCTATGAACATTTGTTTCTATAGATTTTCCAAATGTACCAAAAGATGCTATCATTCTTTGGCATATTGGAAAAACCTGAGCAACCTTAGCCACTTGAGATACCTGAGTAACTTATTATAATAAACAGAAATCATCTCATATTCCGCTTAGTTAAAGCATATGTTTTCTATAAATCGAAGAAGTCAGAAGATCCAATTTCTTCTGGACCAACCGCTTTTGATAAAAATCTTCCCCATTGCGGCTGTACCGAGATACGATTTCCAACTCTTCAAAAACCGCCAGTGCGGTTCCCAGGCCAATTTCATCGAGCCCATATTTCCGAACCAGCAGCTGATGCACTTCTCGCACCGGCTTCGGCGCATTTTGCAAAATGCTCATCAATTTCCGATACACATCCACCAGGAAATCACGGGTCAAAAGGTGGTTCTCTTCCTGCCGCATATCTTTCAAAATGAGCTGTACATGTTCCCCATACCATTCATGCACTTCCGGTTCAAAAACCAAATCCACCACATCGCCGGCATGGCACGGGTCATTGTCTCCGACGCCCCAGTAAATGGCATCGACCAAGCCTTTTTCTCCAGCCAGCTGACACTTGAAATGCCGCCGGTCTGCCCCAATGCGGCGAGCGGTTTCCACAAACGCATGGGTACTGGCAAAAATCGGTTTCGGATTGTCCGCTCCACAAGGTTCCAGCAAATCCAAAGAATGAACGAAATCAATAGTTACTTCATCCAAAGGAATGGATTCTTCCACTTCCAGCACCGGAATGCAATCTTCTGGAGTAAGCCGTGCTCTGGCGTATTCATTGAGCCGCCGGCGGAATTCAGGGATATTTTCTTCGGAAATAGAGAATCCTGCGGCCATTTTGTGACCCCCATACTGGAGCAGCAAATCCTTCTGGGCCGCCAAGGCCTCGTAAATATTGAACGCCCCGATGGAACGGCAAGACCCTTTCCCGACGCCATCTCGAACGGTCAAAACCAGCACCGGTCGGTGGTAGGTTTCCAAAATGCGAGACGCTACGATACCAATCACCCCAGGATGCCAATCTTTCCCATCCACCACCAGGGCCATATCTTTTTCGATATGAAGCTCCGCGATGCGCTCCTGGGCTTCTGCATAAATTTCTCGTTCAATCTGTTGCCGCGTTACGTTGGTTTCACACAGCCGATTGGCCAGCACTTCCGCCTCTTCCATGGACGTGGTGGTCATCAGTTCCACCCCTTCTTTGGCATGGGCGATACGACCCGCTGCATTGAGACGAGGTGCTAGACCAAAGGAGACCTGATCGGCCCTTGTCACCGCTTTCGTATCTTCATGGACAATGCCAGACGCCCGAAGCAGAGCCGCCAGTCCGCGAATGCGGGTGGTCATGAATCGCTTCATTCCTTCTCGCACCAGGATACGGTTTTCTCCCGTGAGAGACACCACATCGGCCACGGTACCCAAAGCTGCCAGTTCCACATTGTCTGTGTAATCTTCCCCAAATTTCTTCAAATGGAGCGCCCGGCTCACCATAAAAGCCACCCCGCAGCCCGCCAATTCCTTATAGGGATAGGGGCAATCCTTCTGATGGGGATTGATCACTGCGATACACTGGGGCAATGTTTCCGGCGGTGTATGGTGGTCGGTCACAATGATATCCAAAGAAGCCGGCCGTTTCGCAATCAAATCGGCAGAACTAATCCCGCAGTCCACCGTAATGAGTAAAGTAAATCCTTCCTCTGCCAAATGGGCCAGTGCCTTTGCATTGAGGCCGTACCCTTCGGTTTCTCGGCGAGGAATATAATAATCCACATCGCCCCCCATGCCTTTCAAGCAAAGGTAAAGAATCGACGTAGACGTGATGCCATCCACATCATAATCGCCGTAGACCACAATTTTCTCCCGCTTCTTGAGAGCCTCCAAAATGCGGTCCACCCCTTCGGTCATTCCTTTCATCAGGAATGGATCACTCAAATTGGATAAATCATCATACAAGAAATGGGACAATTTCTCTTCTGTATCAATACCACGGCGCATCAGAATCCGTGCCAACCCTTCCGGAATGGAATGATTGGCAAAAAACGCAGGGATTTCCTTCTGCTCCTCTCCCTCGGCGCGCATGTGCCATTTAAACTTACCAGTTTCTTCTATCATAGGCAAAACCTCAATTCTGTTCGTAGAACGGTGACTGGTAGACTAGTGACTGGTGACTGGGAAATATCTATCCCCCAGTCACTAGTCACTTAGTCACAAGTCACCCTTTCTGTATCGTAATTTTACCTATTATTGTATCACTTTTCATTCTCAATTTCTATGTATTTAATTATCATTATCATGATAGCAGTGAAACCGCAATCAGCAATTTGAAAAAATAGTTTAGCGAAAAGGTTATTATCCTGCCACGACCGTTATTTCAACATACAAAAATACCGCCAGCAACAAGGGTATAAAGGGTTATAGACAGTGTAAAATATTTTGTGT
>DBLC01000092.1 GCA_002297935.1 Dialister sp. UBA734 | reverse complement strand
CATGATACGCACAAGCGGTATATGCTTATGTGTATCATGGAAATGGAAAGATTGGTCCGCAGTTTGCGGTTTACAGTAATTTCTACCTACCGACTACTGCTAACGGCTTACTTATCCCTCTATCTATATAATCAAAAATTTTTCTTAAAAAACGAACATTTTGAACATTAGAATTTCATTGATTTTAGTTGGTGGTTATCTGTTAACCGTTTGCAGTGATTTTCTGCCTACTGCTAACCACCAACTGCCTACTTTTCCCCCTCCATATATTTACATTGCAGAAGTACCCCAAAATCACAATATCAAATTTCTAAAATTTTTATTAACCTCATAAGTAGATGCTGAATCTCATTTCAATCTACTTTTTTTACGTCCTGCCTTTAATATAAACACGCAAAAAAAGATTATAAAAGGTTATGACACTAAAATCCATAACCTTTTATAACCTTGAAGGTAGCCATAGCAAGCTACATGACTCTTACGAAATCTGCAGCATAATAACCTTATCACCAGCCGCATCATACCATATGTCTCATGGAAATCCGAAGAACAATAGCCTATTTCTTTCCAGAGACAAACAACATATTATTATCCCGTTTCACCAAGTTGTACATCAGTGCATTGACGCAGGAAGCTACGATGGAGCTGCCGCCTTTGGTGCCTCTGACGGTGATGAACGGACAGGGAGCACGGCGTACCAGCTGTTCCTTAGAATCTGCAGCACCCACGAAGCCTACGGGAATACCGATGATAAGAGCCGGTTTGATACCGTCTTCTTCTACCATGCGGATGGCTTCATAGAGCGCGGTCGGTGCATTGCCTACGGCAATGATGGAACCATTCAGATCGGTGCCAAAGGAATTCATGGCTGCCATGGAGCGAGCGATGCCCTTTTCTTTTGCCAGGGCAGCGATTTCTGGATCGGACACGCGGCAGAACACTTCACTGCCCAAGGCTTTCAGTGCATTTTTATTAATCCCTGCTTTGACCATGTTTACATCAGTGTAGATGTTGCAACCTTTTGCCAGTGCTTCGATGCCCGCAGCTACGGCGCCTTTACTGGTCTGAATCAAATGACCATAGTCCACATCGCCAGATGCATGAATCATACGAGAGTATACAGTCACTTCTTCCGGTGTCAGGTCGATATCCATAATGAATGGATTGATCAAATCCATACTTTTATCTTCGATAGCCTTTGGGCTTTTAATAAATTCCATAATGCTCCTCCATATATGTCAGAACGGCTTCCGGTGTATTGAAAACCGGTACGCCTTCCAGTTTTGCTTTTGGTTTATCGATCACAATGACCGCAATGCCAGCGTCCATAGCGGCCGCCAGTTTCGTATCACTGCCGCCGATGAGGCCACTGTTCTTGGTAACCATCACGTCAGCATGGTAATCATGAATCATGGCCAGGTTCATTTCATAAGAGAACGGTCCCTGGATGGCCAGGATATTCTTGGCCTTCATGCCCAGGTCTTCACACATTTTAATGACCCCAGAAGTAGGAAGCACTCTAGCCCAGATGGTTTTCCCTTCCAAAGCTTTGGCATGGACGAATGTCGCCAAAGTTTTGGAACCAGTGGTGAGCAGAACGCTATTTCCCAATTTTCCTGCCAAATCAGCCGCTTCAAATTCATCTTTGGCATGATACAGTTTGTCATAATCGGGCAGAGGAATTTCTGCTCGTTCATAGCGCACATAATCAATGCCTGTTTCTTTGCAAGCGCTATAGGCCGTTTCAGAAACGATAGCCGCATAGGGATGGCTGGCATCGAGAATCAACGTGATGCCCTTTTCCCGAATGACACGAATCATGTCTTCTTTTTTGAAACGTCCCACTTCGATATCCAAGCCCTTATGAGCAGCCAGGACTTTGCCATATTGGCTGACCACGGTCATGAGAATTTCCTGCCGCTGGCCTTCCGGTCTTCCCTGTTCCCGGTCTGCCAACGTGGCACCGATTTCTCTACCGTCCTGGGTTCCGGAAATAATCCAAATCAAGCTTTGTACCCCCTTGGAGTGATCATTTTACCATCGGCTACGAACGTGGTGCTCTTGCCGATGATGACTGTAGACTGCATATCCACATGTTCCTGTGGCAGTTTTTCCAATGTGGAAATGGTCCAGTTCATGCCCGGACGGCCTGCTTTTCTCACAATGCCTACCGGTGTTTCTGGTTTTCTATATTTCAAAACAATATCTCTGATTTCATCCAAGTAGGTGGCACGGCCACGGCTCTTTGGATTGTAAATGGCAATGACGAAATCCCCTTCGGCAGCCAGAGCGGCTCTCTTTTTAATCTGGTCCCATGGGGTCATCAGGTCAGACAGGGAAATCACTGCATAGTCATGCATGAGCGGTGCGCCCAGAGCAGCTGCCGATGTGTTGGCAGCGGTCAGGCCAGGAATGACTTCACATTCCGGACGGTTTTCTTTTTCTACTTTCTGAATCAGTTCCAACACCAGGCCAGCCATGCCATAAACGCCTGGGTCACCAGAAGAAATGACAGCCACTTTGTGACCTTCGGAAGCCAGTTCCACCGCTTTACGGCAACGGTCCACTTCCTGGCGCATCCCATTTCCTACCACTTCTTTATCAGCGATCAGGTCTTTCACCAAAGCGATATAAGTATTGTATCCGACGATAATGTCCGATTCTTCGATGGCTTTGATGGCCTTGGGGGTCATTTCTTCTTCATGGCCCGGTCCGATACCAATGACCCGGACAATCCCTGGGCAATTGACACCGTTGCACTGACAAACTTGGTTTTCGGCAGAAGCGTTTTTCCCTTCATTGATTCCATTAACGCTGCTGATTGACATACGTTTCCCACTCCTATCGTTTTCTCTACGAATTTTGAAATATCTAATGCATAGTCTTCCGTGATTTTTTTAAGTTCCTCTGCTTTGTAAAAATGAATCGGAAGATTCATGGAACTGGCAAAATCAAGTAAGCCCTTTTCATCTGCTTTGAGGTCCACACTGGCTAAGGAGGCCACCTGGTACCCATAGGCACCAGCTTTTTGCAACGCCCCTTCATAGGCACTTCGAATCAGCGCTTCCGGTGTTCCCCGTTTGCAGCCGATACCGACAAATAAGTTCTTCGGCCGGAGACAGACAAAAGGTTTGTGACAATATATATGTTGATTGGAAATGATGGCACAGCCATCCCATTCATTTTCATTTAAATCAGAAAGAGGCTGCCAGGAAATTCCTTTCCCTGTGAGCCGCTCTCCGATGGAAATCGCGCCTTCGGTTTCCATATCCAGAAACCAGGCGAACCGTTTCCCTTCTGCAATAATGCTATTGACCGGTTTCAAAGCCCCCAGAGGCTCTACGCGCATCATCAGTTCCCGCGCCACATCATCGGGGGCTCGTCTTTCATGGACGTCCGTAGCGGTGGTAATCACCGGGTCAGCGCCTACCGCAGCCGCCACTTCTCGCGCCCAAGCATTGGCCCCGCCCAAATGGCCTGACAGTAAGGAAATACAATGTTTCCCACATTCATCCATCACAAGCACCGCTGGGTCAGACGCTTTGCTCACCACATGGGGCGCAATGGCCCGGACTGCAATGCCGCTGGCCATGATGAAAAGAAGGCCGTCATACTTAGGAAATATATCCGCTGTGAGTGCCAAAGTGCGATTGAAATACAGCGCCTCTTCCCCACTCTCGGAACCTTTCCGTTCATACAAAGTGCCGTCTCCAGAAAGTCCGGCTTTCACCTTGGCGCCTAACAACGCGCCGGTTTTTGAAACAGAAATAATGGCATAATGCATCGGCATTCACCTCTTTTTTGGTGACTCGTGACTGGTGACTAGTGACTGGTGACTGGTGACTGGTGACTAGAAGGTTCTTTCATTCCCCCATCCACACAATGGCATTAAGTTAAGCGAAATATGTGATGATCCCTTTCGTGGGAAAGGTTCTTAAGGTTCTAATGGTTCTGAAGGTTCTCACGGTCCTCAAATGAGATGATAACACTAGCATTTATAGGATCATTCGAGAAACCTAAGAACC
>DBLC01000124.1 GCA_002297935.1 Dialister sp. UBA734 | reverse complement strand
CGAAGGCTGAGGGGGTAGCGCAGGCGGTATACCTCGCCATGAACACCGCAAGCGTACTTAGTGCTACCCGCTCCTAGCGATAAATGAATGACACAAGAAAAGAGCCCCTTCCTTAGGAAGGGGAAGGCGCGCTTGCGAGCCGGGGATAGGCCGACGAAGAAGAGCTCCCGACAAGCCGCCAGAGTAGGACGCCTATCAGGACAGTGCCTCATGCGATAAAATTGCTAGAGCGAGCTATCCCCTGGGACGTTTCGCTACGCTTACGTCCTGTCCCCTTCCAGCGGAAGGGGATTACGGGTTTACCTTAAGAGAAATTAAGTCACTATCGGATTCATCGACTTTATCGCCCCCGTCGGGGGAGATGCCGAAGGCAGAGGGGGATGCTCTAGCGGTATACTTCGCTATGAACATCACCAGCGAACTCGGTGACATCCACCTTAGCGGTAAAAACCACTAGTGACTCGCGTTTACCGCTAGGAGCGGGTATCACCGAGTGGGACAGGAGAAACATAGTATTTCATCCCGCTAGTGCTGCCCCTTTTGGTAGCCAAGGCTACCACCTTTCCCCCAAAGGGGGCACTATATAAGGTGTAAACTTACTGACCGCTATTTCCTATATTTCCTCCTCTCTCTCCATACAAATCGCAACAAATCATAAAAATAGCGGCCTTTTTGCAGGGCCGCTATTGTACTTATGGCCCATTTAGGCTAATATAATGAGTGGCGATGACGGTACGTCATAATTGCAAAGTACCGCAAAGTGTATAAGGTTATTATTCTGCTGATTTGTACTATTTCACATTGCGGAAATAGGGCTTGCCAAAAGGTTAAAAGGGGTATAACTGGTTATGAGACTCACGAGATCACATAACCTATATAACCTATATAACCTGTATAACCCTGATGGTATCAGCCGTGCAGTTATGTATGCTATAGACATCAGCAGAATAATAACCTGTACAACATAGATAGTAGGGTGCTAGATGCACCTTTCTATCGAAACGCTCATATAAATCCTACCGAGGTGATTTCTTTGAAAAACTTAAAAGACATGATACAGAAGACCCCTTGCCGGGTGGAAGGAAATGCGGACGTCCAGATTACCGACGTGACGGCTGATTCCCGGAAGGTGCAGGAAGGAAGTTTATTTATTTGTCTCGTTGGCGCCCATGTGGACGGTCATGATTTCGTTTCCTCTGCGGTGAAGCAGGGGGCGAAGGCCATTGTGGCATCGAGACCTATCGAAGTACCGTCTGACGTGGCGGTGGTGTATGTTGATGACACCCGCAAAGCCATGGAAGATATGGTGCCTTTTTTCTTTGATTACCCAGCCCGCAAGATGCGGATGATTGCCCTGACCGGCACCAATGGGAAAACCACCACCACCCACGTGGTGGCCCATATTCTCCAGCAGGTGGGGTACAAGACCGGCGTGATTGGTACCATCCATGCCCTGATTGGCGACAAGGAATTGGCCACCCACAACACGACCCCTGACGTGATCGACCTGGAACGGTTGCTCTATGAAATGGCAGAAGCGAAGGTGACCCATGTATGCATGGAAGCCTCTTCTCATGCTCTGGTCATGGGCCGCGTGGAAGGCATCGAGTTTGACAATGCGGTGTTCACGAATCTCACCGAAGACCACCTGGACTACCACAAGACCATGGACAACTACGCCAAAGCGAAGGCGATTTTATTCCAGAAAGTATCCACCCCAGGCACGAAATCTCCAAAAGCCGCTTGGGTGAATATTGACGATCCCTATGCCCACGTGATGATGGACGCCGTAAACCAGGACGTTTGTGCCCTCCATACTTATGGCATGAACGATGAAAAAGCCGACCTGTACGCTTTTGACAGCCATTTCACCGGAAAATCTTCAGCCTTCAAAGTGAAATATGAAGGCAAAGTGTACCAGGTGGAAACCAAGCTGGCGGGCCGTTTCAATATTTACAACACCTTAGGCGCCATCGGGGCAGCGCTCTCCGAAGGAATTTCCATGGACACCATTGTGGCGGCCATGAAGACCTTCCACAGCGTGCCGGGCCGTTTTGAACTGATTGATGAAGGCCAGTCCTTCACGGTGGTGGTGGACTATGCCCACACCCCGGACGGATTGGAAAAGATTCTCACCACCGCCCAGGAAATCACCAAAGGCAGAATCATCGTGGTCTTTGGCTGCGGCGGCGACCGAGATAAACTGAAGCGGCCTATCATGGGACGCATTGCGGCACGAAATGCGGACATCGCTATCGTGACCAGCGACAATCCGAGAACCGAAGATCCTGCCACCATTGTGAAAGAAGTGGCTGCTGGGGTCGAAGAAATCAAGAAAGAAAAACCATCTCTCCACTACGAAGTCATCGTGGACCGCCGGACCGCCATCCAGAGAGCCATCGAACTGGCCGAAGGAGACGACATTGTTCTCATTGCCGGCAAAGGCCACGAAGATTACCAGATTCTGAAAGACAGAACCATTCATTTCGATGATAGAGAAGAAGCAAGAAAAGCCTTGAAGGGGTGAAACGTATGGCTTCATTTACAATAGATGAAATTGGCAGAGCCACCAAGGGCGAGCTCCTGCAGAAGGGCAAAGCCAATTACGTGTCCGGCGTCAGCACCGACACCCGTACCATCCAGGACGGGGACGTGTTTATCGCCCTCAAAGGGGACAACTTCGACGGACACCACTTTTTGACCACGGCTTGCGAAAAAGGAGCCGGTGCGGTCATTATTTCCGATAAAGAAGCAGGAAATAGCCTTCCTGACAGGGCGAGCGTATTTCTTGTAGCCGATACGAAACAGGCCCTGGAAGACCTGGCCCATTTCCATCGCATGCGATTCCACGTGCCTGTCATCGGCGTCACCGGGTCCAACGGGAAAACCACCACCAAGGACATGATTACGGCCCTCCTCAGCACCCGGTTCCACGTGTGTGCCACCCAGAAAAATTTCAATAACGAAATCGGCCTCTCCATGACCCTTCTTTCCATGACAGAAAAAACAGAAGTGACCGTAGTAGAAATGGGCATGCGCGGCTTCGGCCAAATCGCCGAACTGTGCCGCATCGCCAGCCCCACCATTGGGGTGGTGACCAACGTAGGCACTTCCCACATCGGCATCCTGGGCAGCCAGGCCAACATCGCTAAAGCCAAAGGCGAGCTCATCGAAGCCCTCCCGGCTGACGGCATGGCCATCCTTAATGGAGACGACCCGTATGTAAAAGCCATGGGAAATCATTTCGCCGGCAAAGTCATCACCTACGGTACCAAAGAACACAGTACCGTCATGGGGAAGGACATCCATTACGAAGAATCCCAGACCCGCTACACCTGTGCCATGTTTGACGAAGCCTACAAAATCAAACTGAACCTCTTAGGGCCCCACAACGTATACGACGCCCTGGCCGCTACGGCAGTGGCCCGCATTCTGGGCGTGGATTATCGGAAAATCCAGAAAGCCTTGGCAGACTTCCAGCCCATCGGCCAGCGCCAGACCATCCTGGACGTGCACGGCATTTCTGTCATGGACGACTCCTACAACGCCAATCCGCTCTCCATGGAAATGGCCTTCCGCTCTTTGAAACAACTCCCAGGGAAACACCACTACCTGGTCCTGGGGGACATGGGCGAATTGGGCGCTTTTGAAGAACAGCTCCATTACGAAACTGGTAAAAAAGCCGCTAACATCGGCTTCGACGGCCTCATCACCGTAGGCCCCCTGTGCCGCCACCTGGCTAGAGGCGCGAGAGAAAACGGCATGACCACCGTCATCGAAACCGACTCCTGCGAAGAAGCCGCAAAAGAACTCTCCCACCTGGCCAAGCCAGGCGACATCGTCCTCGTTAAGGGATCCCATTATATGCATATGGAAAAGATACCGGGGCTTCTCTAGCGATATCATCACTAGCAGGAGCCGCTGTATATAAAGGTTATTATTCTACAGAATACTCCATGCTAACAAATGGGTTATATCGTATGCATCAGGTTATAAAGGTTATACAGGGTTATGGGATGACCTTAGTTTCATAACCCTTTTACCCCTTTTAACCCTTTGACAAGCCGTATCTTCTGGATGTGAAATATAGCAAGTCAGCAGAATAATAACCCTTATATATGTATTCTGTGGCGCTTCTAAAATCTGACGCGCCGCTACATCCACTCCTCACTCCTAATTTCTCACTCCTCACTATTTATAGAAGGGAAGTTTTTGAAAAAGAATGGAAACAAATTATTTTATATATCTTATAGAAGCAGCGGTTGTGACCGTATTGGCAGGGCTGGTAGGCATACCGCTTTTGAAAAAGCTGAAAGCCCGGCAGTCCATTCGTGCCGAGGGGCCGAAGTCCCATCGGGCGAAAAGCGGCACACCCACCATGGGCGGGCTCTTCATGCTGGCTGCGCTGGTGATTGTGGTGCTGTGCAACCAAGTGGTAGATCCTTCTGTGCTGTGGCTCCTATTTCTGACCTTAGGCCATGGGCTTTTGGGCTTCCTCGATGATTTCATCAAAGCAGAAAAGAAAAGAAATCTGGGGCTCACAGCGAAGCAGAAAATGCTGGGCCAGATCATCCTGGCAGTGCTCTTCTGCTGGGGCGTGGTGGATACCCTGCATCTTCCTTATTCGATTGCCATTCCATTCACACAGATGGATATTTCCATCGGATGGTTCTATTATCCCTTCGTGGTGCTGGTTATCGTGGGGGCATCCAATGCGGTCAACCTGACCGACGGCCTGGATGGCCTGGCCTCTGGCTGCTGCGTCATCGCCTTTGCGGCCTATGCGGCCTATTGCTATATGACAGGCTTTAACGACCTGGGGTATTTCATCATCATCCTGGCCGGCAGCTGCATTGGCTTCCTGTTCTTCAACTACCACCCGGCGAAAGTCTTCATGGGGGACACCGGTTCCCTGGCCCTGGGCGGTGCCATTGCAGGGATTTCCGTCATGACCCGGACCGAACTTCTCCTGGTTTTCCTGGGCCTCATCTTTGTCATCGAAGCCCTGTCGGTTATTATCCAAGTCATTTCCTTCAAAACCACAGGCAAACGAGTTTTCAAAATGAGCCCGATTCACCACCACTTCGAACTCTCCGGATGGAGCGAAGTGCGGGTGGTCTGGTCCTTCTGGATTTTCGAATGCATCGCCGCCTGCGTGACTCTGTTCTTCGCCATTCGGGCGATGTGATTTTTTGAGTGCGTAGTGCGTGGTGAGGAGTGCGTAGTGGTGGAAGGGGCGCATCAAATTTACAGGGCGCCCCAATACCCCTTTTTATTGGTGACTGGTAGACCAGTCACACAAATCTTATAATTTTGCGGCGCTTTATGAATTGTGCGCCGCCACCTTCATTACGCATTTCGCTCTACGCATTACGCACTATTTCATAACAAGCGATTTAACCGCTAACATAAGGGGGTATCCCAATTGAAAAAAGTATTAATCCTTGGCGCTGGCATCAGTGGTCTGGGGGCAGCCCATGTACTTCTTCGTCACGGCGTAGAAGTTTTGATTTCTGATTTGAAAGATTCCATCCAGGACAGAAAAGAAAAAGCGGCCCTGACGGAACAGGGCGCGGTATTTCAATTTGGCCCCCAGTCAGAAGCCTTACTGGACGGCGTAGACACCGTGGTGGTTTCTCCGGTCATTCCGAGAGAGAACCCGGTGGTCTCTGCGGCCTTAGCCAAATCCATTCCGGTCATCAGCGAAGTGGAACTGGCCTATGGAGTGACGAAAGCCAGCATCCTGGCCATCACCGGCACCAATGGGAAAACCACCACCACGACCCTTCTGGGGAGCATGTTGGAACACTCTGGGAAACCTTTCGCCTTAGCAGGCAATTTGGGGATTTCCCTGGCCAGAGAAGCGGAACTCCTGCCGGCTGACGGTTGGATTGCCGCGGAAGTTTCCAGTTTCCAGCTGGAATTTATTAACCATTTCCATCCGAAAGCCGCTGTGATTCTGAACATCACCCCGGACCATCTGGAACGGCACCACACTATGGAAGCCTACGTAGCCGCCAAGGCGCGGATTTTTGAAAATATGGATGAAACCAATGTGATTCTTCTCAATGCAGAAGATCCCTATACACCATCTCTTAAGAAACAAGCCGAAACCCATACCCACGTGTGCCTGCTCTCCACGGAACACGAAGTGGAAGAAGGGGCTTACCTGGACGGGGATTGGCTGGTACTGAAGCGGAAAGGGGAAACCATTCGCCTCTGCCAGACAAAGGAATTGCAGCTCAAAGGGAAACAGAACTACCAAGACGTGCTGGCAGCGGCTTTCCTGGCCCATGAAGGGGGCGTGCCGGTGGACGTGATTGTTTCCACCATGAAATCCTTCACCGCCCTGCCGAATCGCATCGAATTTGTGAGAAAATGTAAAGGCGTATCCTACTACAACGACTCTAAAGCCACCAATACCGACGCGGCTATCAAAGGCATGCAAGCCTTCGACCAGCCGGTCCTGCTCATCGCCGGTGGCTATGACAAAGGAACCCCTTTGGAAGATTTCATGCAGATGGTGAAGAAACACACCAAAGAACTGATTCTCCTGGGCGCTGCGGCCGAACGGTTCGAACAAGCCGCCAAAGCCGCTGGCGTCGCTTCCATCCATCGAGTGAAAGACATGAAAGAAGCGATCCTCCTAGGGCAACAGCTGGCCCAGCCAGGAGACATAGTGATCCTCTCTCCCGCCTGCTCCTCCTTCGATATGTATAGAAATATGGAAGAACGGGGCATGGATTTCAAGAGGATTGTAAAGGGTTTGAGTGACTAGTGACTGGTGACTAGTGACTGGTGACTAGTGACTGGTGACTGGTAGCTAGGGATTAGTAGCTAGGCCTTGGGAAATATGACTCTGCCCGTAGAAGCACTAGCGTCTTGGCTCCCCTGTCGGGGGGAGCTGCCGAAGGCTGAGGGGGCAGCGCAAGCGGTATACTTTGCTATGAACATATCACGCGTATTTGGTGATACCCGCTCCTAGCGATACCATTGAATACATATCGCAAAAGAAAGAATCTCTAGTGAATAACCCTCTTCCTTTGGAAGGGGGGCAGGGGGGATAGCTCGCACTAGCGATATGAATGAATGAGCCTCCATTGGTATTGGCGTTTAGCAATAGCGATAAAGGTTCTGTAGCAGTGACATGGTCAGCCACACATAGTGACGAAACGTGTATTTCAAGGTTCTGTAGGGATGGCACGGTCAGTGTAACATAGAGATGAAATGTACATCATAAGGTTCTGCAGCGATGGTATGGTTAGAGGCACATAGAGATACTATGTGTATGCAAAGGTTCTGGTGCGGAGGAAATTGGTAGATTTCCAAAAGCACGAGAACCCTAAGAACCC
>DBLC01000087.1:3046-9275 GCA_002297935.1 Dialister sp. UBA734 | reverse complement strand
TTCCTCCTATTACATATTTTTTTACATTATCCTTAATATAGCCGCTTCTATTTCTCATTTCAATTTAAATTTTCAAGTTTTTGCATCGTCAGAGGAAATACTTTAATTTTTCAAGTACATTGTTGTTGGTTGTTGGTTGTTGGTTGTTGGTTGTTGGTTGTTGGTTAACGGTTGACGGTTGACGGTTGACGGTTTTTGGACTTCAAGGAAACAAAAAGAGGTACAAAAGATTATTTCATAACCTTTCATACCCCTTTTACCCTTTGGTTAAGCGACATCTATGCTATGTTGAAAATACAATGCAGTAGAATAATAACCTATCGCATCCACGAAATCAACGTCAAGTGTCGCAAACCTAAGCGACGCATTATTTTTTGTCTTGCTTGCCAAACCATTTTTCATAAATTTTATCGTAGGTACCATTTTCATGGAGTTCTTTCAGCGCTTTGTTGACAGCAGTCTGCAGTTCTTTGTTTTCCTTCTTCATAGCAAAGACCATGCCGCTGGCTTCTTTGGCGGTGCCGACCAGTTTCAAATCTTTGTCGCCGCCCTGTTTCAAGTAGTACATGCCGACTGGCTGGTCAATAGCTACGGCATCCAGTGTGCCTGCCTGCAGTTCCATGAAAGCCTGAGAATTGGAGTCCAACTGTTTCACCTGGGCCGGTTTTGCTTCCTGGGCCAGTTTCACCTGCTGGGTTCCTACCTGAGCGCCCACGTTTTTGCCTTCCAGGTCAGCCCAGTCTTTGATATCGTTATTGTCTTTTCTGACAATGATCACATAGCCGTTCTGGGTGAAATATTTATCAGAGAAAGCCACCTGCTTTTCTCTTTCCGGGGTCGCATCGAGACCTGCGGCAATCATATCAATCTGTCCAGACTGGACGGCTGGAATGAGCGCATCAAAGCCCATGCTCTTGAATTCCATCTGGCTGCCCATCTGCTTAATCACTGCATCGGCCAGGTCCAAATCGAATCCTACATATTTATCATCTTTGGTAAATTCAAACGGAGGGAATGTGGTTTCAGAGCCGACACGAATCACCGCCGGAATGCCGCTGCCGGATTTAGCGGCCGGCTGATTTCCTTTGTCTCCGCCACAACCAGCTGCCAGAAAAGTCGCTGCCATAGCGCCCAGTGCTAATGCCAATTTTAACTTTTTACCCATCATACTGATCATCTCCATCATTGAAATTATTACGAATCTTGCTTGAAGCTTACTATGCATATTTTAACAACATTGTGTGTGTATGTCAAATAATTGACGTATATTGTGCATTTTTATGCACTTATCGCTCATGTGAGTTTGAGACAGTAGGAATGATTCGGCTAGATATTACAGGTTGCTCAGGTTTCTCAAGATTCTAAGGTAGCTCAGGTTCCTCGAAAGTGCCGCCAGCCGAAACCGTCATTTCGACCGGTCGTATTTGTGCAAGATGACATAGCTGGATTGAAATGTGATGTACCCCTGAGTGGAGAAATCTCATCAGCACCAACGGTAAGGGCTTAAAGAAACATAATTACGGCGTTACAGCTTATTCAACAAAGCAATACCGCTCGCTAGAGCGGCTTCTCTCGCTTTGCTCGAGATGTTGTCTCACCGTTATGATTGGAAGCAGAAAGCCTTTTCCGCTAGTGCTGCAAGATTTCTCCACTCTCCTACACATTGCGTTTTATATCTTTAGTTACAGTTCGCACGAATACGACCGGTCGAAATGACGGTTTCGGTTAGAGACACATCCGAGAACCCCTCAGAACCTTCAGAACCTTTTGTAACCTTAGCAACCTATGCAACTTGTTTCCCATTGACCCCAATTCTGTATCATGCTATAGTGTAAAGAAGTGTGATTTCTATCAAAACATTTCATTTGTCATTTATTTATGTCTTATTTAATTTTATACCATATAATAATATGCAGTATTGGAATAACACGGCTCTATCATTTCTTATGCCATAAAAGGTTCTGAAGATTCTAAGGGTTCTAAGGGTTCTGAAGGTTTTCGAATGTACCAAATAACGCAAGCGTCAATCAGCACATTCGGGAAACCTGAGCAACCTGAGTTACCTGAGAAACCTTTGCAACCTGTATTCACAAAGGACTCCCTATGGACATCATCATTTCTTTCTTAAACGAATGGGGCTATTTGGCTCTTTTCCTTTGCATGGTTCTGGAAAATATGAATATTCCCATTCCCAGTGAAATCATTCTGGGATTTGCTGGATTTCTAGTTTCCCAAAATGTATTCACTTTTTGGCCTACCGTAGTCATCGCCACGGTGGCTGGCCTGGTGGGATCTTTGGCTTCTTACTGGATGGGACACAAGGGCGGCCGCGAGTTGATTCTCCGCCACACCGCCAAAGGGGGCATGACGGCGAAAAAAATGATTGCCGCAAAAGATTGGTTTGAAGAATACGGCGCCATTGCGGTCTTCACCGGTCGCCTGCTTCCTGGGGTGCGGACGTTTATTTCCCTCCCCGCCGGTATTGCCCAATTTCCTTTGCCGGAATTTATGATTCTCACCATCGCCGGCACCGTGCCTTGGACGATTTTCCTGGTCTATATGGGAGCCATGCTGGGAGAAAATTGGCAGCTTCTTTTGAATTACAAACTGGAAATCGCCATGGTCTGTGTCGTTCTTTGCGCCCTCATTGCCGGCGTATTTCATTGGTATCATACAAGAAAAAATAAAAAATGAAAATCAACAAAAATTGTATTCTTCTCTTTCTATTTTGTTTCCTTATATATATGTTGTTTGGCGGCCTGATTCCACTTCTGGATCCGGATGAGCCAGTGTACGGCGAGACGGCCAAAGAAATGCTGTCCACCGGCGACTGGTTGTCCCCTCGGATTTATGGAGAATTCTGGTATGATAAGCCGCCTCTTTTCTATTGGCTGGAAGGCCTTTCCTTTTCTCTCTTCGGGATTTCCACCTGGAGTGCCCGGCTCCCCTCGGCGTTCTTGGGGGCCATCACGCCGGTGTATCTGTACCTGTCCACCCGAAAACTATTGTGCGAAAAGGCAGCCCTTCGCGGGGCTTTCATCTGCGCCACCTCTTTGGAAATCATCGTTCTGGCTCGAAGTGCGGTCACCGATACGGTGCTGACCCTCACCTTGACCGTAGCGTTGATTTCCTTTCTCCGCAAAGAATACATCCCGGCCTATATTTCCTGTGGGCTAGCCCTCTTGGCGAAAGGTCCCATCGGATTCGGCTTCCCCGCTCTCATTGTGGGACTTTGGATGATTTTCTCCAAACAGTTTACCTTTAGAAATATTATGGCCCTCAAATGGTACTGGGGCATTCCGCTGGCTTGTCTGGTGGGCCTTCCCTGGTACATCGCTATGGGCACCATTCACGGCGACGCCTTCATCGATACCTTCTTGGGCTATCACAACGTGACCCGCTTCGTCAGTCCGGAACATGCGGGGCAGAATCACTACTGGCTGTACTTGGTGGTACTCCTGGCAGGCTTCTATCCCTGGTGCGGAACCCTGCCGGGCCTGCTTCGCCGGTGCAAGGCATGGAGAAACAATCCGACCCTTCTCTTTTTCATGGTGTGGGCCCTCTTCATTTTCCTGTTCTTCTCTATTTCTTCCACCCAACTCTTTTCCTACATTCTTCCGATGTTCCCGCCACTCTCCATGCTGGCCGGGACCTACCTCACCTCGTTGGAAGAAGATGGTCATGTGTCCCCTACACTCATGGGATGCCATTTGTTCTTTGCCATCATCACGGCGGTAGCCATCAGCTTGGCCCCCTTGACCCCTTCCGGTGGTGCTTGGGTGAAATATGGCATTTCTGCGTTCATGATCCTCTCGGCCCTGTGGGCGGTGTATCAAGTGAAACACGGACGTATCCGGGAATTTCTTTTCACCCAGGCCATGCTGGTTCTGATTTTCGTTTTCTCCGTGTGGGGCCTGTTCGCCTCTTCCGTAAGCAGCCTATTCACGTCCCAGGCCATTGCGGAAAAACTGGAGCATGCTCCTAGAAATCCTGCCATTTCCCTGTACATCGATACCTTCTATCGTCCTTCCGTGGCTTTCTATACCGACATCTACGGCGAAGCCCTACCGGAATACGATGTACGAAAAAAGAAAATCGATGAAAGAAATAAAGACCAAGGCGTCCTGCTTCCCGGAAAGACAGAAGAAAAACCGTTGCCGGACCAAGCATACATCTTGGTGCAAAAGAAAATTTACAACCACTGGCCGGAAGAGCTCAAAGCCTCCTGCCAAATTCTCTGGGAAAAAGACACGGCTTACTTTGTAGAGAAAAAAGATTGAGTTCACATCTCAATAGTATGGTTTTTAATACATGCGTAATGCGAAGTGCGTAGTGCGTAGTGCGTAATGGTGGAATGGGCGCATCAGATTATATAGCGCCCCAACACCCCTTTTATCAAAAATTTTGCGGCGCTATATAATTTGTGCGCCGCCACCTTCATTACGCACTACGCACTTCGCATTACGCATTCTTCTGCACTATTCAACAAGGAGTCCATGAATGAGTACTAAACGTCAAAAACGAGCAAAAAAGATGGCCGCCCAGGAAGAGAAGTCTTCTCGGCTGACTATAGAATCCCTGGTGGGACTCTTTGTAATTGCTTTCTTATTTTTCCTATGGGGCAGCTGGCTACTCCCCATCACCGATCCAGTGGAGTCCAATTATGCCCTGACCGCAAAAGAAATGGTCACCTCGGGCAACTGGATGTCCCCACAGATTTACGGTGTCTTCTGGTATGACAAGCCCATCATGGTGTATTGGCTCTTGTCCTTCAGCTATAGCCTTTTTGGTTTCACTGACTTGGCGTCTCGCATCCCTTCGGCATTCTGCGGCGCCCTTTCTACGACCCTTCTCATTTGGTATGTCCGCCGGATTTTGAAGGACAATGTGATTGCCATGTGGTCCGGCTGCATGCTGGCAGTGTCCCTAGAATTTTGGGTGATTTCCCATGCCATCATCACCGACAGCATTTTACTTTTATGGACCATTCCCACCTTGCTGTCTGCTTACATCGGCATCACAGAAAACAGCAAGAAACATTTAGTCATTGCCTACGCCGCTGCAGGTTTAGCCTGCCTTACCAAAGGTCCGGTAGGCCTAGTGCTTCCTGGAATCCTTCTGGTTCTCTGGTGTCTCTCTATGAAATCACCAAAGACCATTCTCCGCCTTTTCCCCTGGCAAGGCCTCTTGGCTTTCTTTGTGGTGGTTCTCCCCTGGTATGGCGGCATGGTTATCATCCACGGCAGTGATTTCATCAATGAATTTCTTGGCCTGCACAACGTGGTCCGCGCCACCTCTTCAGAACATCCAGAAGATAATCATATCTATTACTACCTGGTTCTTCTGCCTGCGGCTCTTCTTCCCTGGGCCTTTCTTTCCTTTTATGAAATGTGGAAAGGTTGGAAAGAGAAAACTAATTTCTACCGTTTCCTCATGGTCTGGTGCTGGGGCACCCTTCTCTTTTATACATTGATGGCGACCAAGTACGTCACCTACACCTACATTGCCGTAGTGCCTGCTATCATTCTGGCTGCCTTTGCGGCACCAAAAATGCGACTGGGCGATAAAACCACCGCCCTTTGGGGTGGTCTTGGTTTGCTGCTTCTCATGATCGCCTGCACGGCCGGCACGGTGTATATCAAAGAAGGAAATTGGTGGATTTTCTACCTCGTCATTGCCTACGGACTTTTCGCCTACCTCCTTCGCTGGAAAGCCAACCAATACAAACGACTCACGATCATCACCTGCGTCACTGCTTCCATGCTTCTTTGCCTCATGATGGAAGGCCTTCCCCGCTACCTGCCCACCCGTTCGACACTGGAACTGGACGAAGCCCTCCATGCAGCACCGGGAGAGCATTATTTCTTCCAATCCTACCCCGCCAGCTACACCTACTACACCGGAGAAACCGCCACACGGCTGGTGCCCACCTTGCATGAAAAAGAAGAAAATCGAGACGCCCGCTGGAATGACAAATACGCCATGCCATCCGTCTCGGATACAGAATTTATGGAAAGTCACGAAAATCCATCAGAACCAGTCTTCCTCTACGTAGCGAAGAACAAGCAAAAACTCTTCGATCAGTGGCTCCTGCGCCATCGGTTCGTCTTGGCAAAGAAACTGGTATCGGGAAATATTTATATTTTAGTAAATAAAGACCAGCTGAACACACATAGTTAACTATCCTTACATCGAATCTGTGTATTATATAAAAAAGGGGTATTGGGGC
>DBLC01000087.1:0-2996 GCA_002297935.1 Dialister sp. UBA734 | reverse complement strand
TACGCACTCCGCACTACTCACTACGCACTTTTCCAGCAAAAGCGAATGAATAACCATTCAACACTTATCGAGGCATATTATGTTTCAATCTCTCATCTTAAAAATCTTCCCTTCTATGGATCGCTTCTGGGAAGTCTTCCGCTTTCTGGCCGTCGGCGGCGGCTGCTTCCTTTTGGAATACGGCCTGCTCTTTTCCTTGACGGAATACGGCGGATTGGATCCTCTCGTATCCGCCCCTATCGCCTTCACCATTTCCCTGGTGGTGAATTATATCCTTTGCGTTTACGTGGTCTTTCATGTGAAACACCAAGGCACCACCCAAATGGTCCTTTTCATCGTCACTTCTCTCATGGGCCTCGGCCTGAACCAGCTGGTCATGTGGTTCTGCATCGATATCCTTGCCATCTGGTATATGTTTGCGAAAATCGTAGCCTCCGCCATCGTTATGATTTGGAATTACTTCACGAAACGGTTTATTTTGAATCACTAGGTTGGTGACTGGTGACTAGTAGCTGGTAGCTAGTGGCTAGGCCCTAGGGATTAGGAATACGGTTAACGGCTGACGGTTGACGGTTGACGGTTATCGGTTATCAGTTATTGGATAAAACAAAAGCACGCTCTTGTGAGAAATTTTCTCACGAGAGTGTGCTTTTTTCTATAGCCGGTGCGCTCATTGTTGTTAGTTGCTAGTTGTTGGTTGTTTGGCCCCAACAACTAACAACAACCGCTATTCTAATTTCCTACCTTATTTTTTGAGTAACGTATAAGAAACAATCTGGTTCATGACCAGAAATAATTCCTACGGCCTGCAAATAAGCGTAGATGATGGTGGTTCCTACGTATTTCATGCCTTGTTTTTTCAAATCTTTGGAAATAGCATCCGATAGGGGCGAGGAGGTTTTTCCGGTTTCGTATACGACAGTATCATTCGTAAAATGCCATAGATAGGAGGAAAAGCTTTTCCATTCCTTCTGTATTTGCAGAAAAATCTTTGCATTACCTATGGCCGCTTTGATTTTATTTCCATTTCGGATAATCCCCGCATCCTGTTTGAGCCGAGACATATCTTCTTCTCCGTATTGACTAATTGTCACTGGGTCAAAATCAGCAAAGGCTTTTCTGAAATTATCCCGCCGGTTCAGAATGGTTTCCCAGGAAAGACCTGCCTGAAAGAATTCCAAAAGAAGCATTTCAAATAACTTTCCATCGTCATGCACCGGCCGTCCCCACTCGATATCATGATAGGCTATATACAGCGGATTTTTCGGATTCGCCCAGTGACACCGTATCTTGTGATCTGTCTCTGTCATCTTGTGGTCCTCTATTTCTTCATGGCATCCTTCAGCTGCTGGCGGAAAATATTAGCACCCCCATTGGCAGGATGGCGAAGACCGGTCACCGTAAAGCCTGCTTCCGATAGGGTAGTTTCACTTTTCTTTCCAATCGCAAAAATCGGAAGCTCCCCAGCCAATGACAGTAAATCTTGGGTATAGGTCAAACCTACGGCCAATTCTGCATCGGTGGGGGTGCGATTGGACAGCAGATTTCCTTTTTTATAGGGGTGGAACGGAAATATATTCCACAAAAGAAATTCGTCCGGCGTAAGTCCCGCTTCCAGACAAGCTTTCCACACCACCGAATCGGTGGGTTCATTGAATCCTTTTTCTCGCTGGGTCGGCTTTTCAATGAGAGGGCTGTCACTCCGACTGGTCCGCTGCCCCTGGTATCCCAGAATCATCTCACTATTTACCGCCGGATGCTGGTTCAGAATCATTCGTTCACAGGTCATAGCGATACCAGAGAAATGGCCCCCCTGGTATCCACAAGCTTCCGCCACGAGAAGCATCTTTGCCTTCCCCACACGGCGAGACAGATACTCCGTCAGCTGCTTCCTCCGAATCTCCACCGCGCCGTCCACTTCATATTCCCTTTGCGTATCTTGCCAAGGATTAAATGTCAGCTCACCGTGGTAACTTGCCAAGCGAGCAAGAAAATTTTGTATTGTCATATATGTCTCCTCTTTTTTAAGGTTCTGGTTTCACGCATCCGATATTATATCATCTCAACGGAGTCGCTGTCATAAGGTTCTGGCTCTACTTATCCGATACCAGGTCATCTCGACTGGAACCGCTGTTATAAGGTTCTGGGTTCACTTATCCGATACCATATCATCTAGACTGGAACCGCTATCATAAGGTTCTGCGTTCATTTGTCCGCTATCCTATCATCTCATCCAGAACCTTTTGATAGCCAGTTAGCCGCCATGTTTCACTTGCGTCAGCTCCCGCCAACAGAACCTTTGTATAGCGAAATAGACAAAATGTTTTTCAAGCGAATAAGGGAAACCAGAACCCTCTGACAGCGGACAAAGCATAATGATACAGTGACGGGCTCGTCCCCAGCAGAACCTCAATTTACCGTTTCAGTAACATAGAAATCACATTCATCTGTATTTCCAAATTCTTCCTGCTGTTCTTCACTTCCGTATCCAGTACCAAGCCGATACCGAAGGAGGTCACTGCGGTCATCATGAAGAATCCCGATGTCACCAAGGTTGGCATTTTCGGTACCAGGCCGGTAGAGAGATATTCATGGAAAACAGGGAGAAAAAGGGCTAAAGAAATGAGTGCCAGAAAGAGCGCCGCCCAGGAAAAGAAATGGAGCGGCTGGTAGTCTTTGTACAGCATGAAAATGGTCTTCAGCACTTTGGCTCCATCGCGGAACGTATGGAGTTTGCTGCTGCTCCCTTCCGGGCGGTCCCGATAGGACACCGGCACATTAGCAAGGAGCAGATTTTTATCCAAAGCGTGGATGGTCATTTCTGTTTCTATTTCAAACCCTTTGGAAAGAATCGGAAATGTTTTCACAAACATGGGCGAAAAAGCCCGATAGCCGGTCATTACATCTTTGATTTCATGGGAATTTTCGCCCCAGAACATATTGATAAACCGCCGGACCAGCACGTTGCCGGAATTGTGGAAAGGCCGCTTATTTTC
>DBLC01000045.1:2588-5806 GCA_002297935.1 Dialister sp. UBA734 | reverse complement strand
CGAGTAAAACTTGACACATACCAACTAACAACCAACAACTAACAACTAACAACAAGTATGTTATAATAGAAACAATATATAAGGAGGAAATATTATGAAAGTAACTATAGATGATCAGTTATTTGATACCATTCCTGGACTTTGTGTCGGTGTGGTAGCACTTCGTGCCGCTGATAACCGGGGGCT
Organism: Dialister sp. UBA734; assembly: GCA_002297935.1. Classification (GTDB taxonomy): domain Bacteria; phylum Bacillota; class Negativicutes; order Veillonellales; family Dialisteraceae; genus Dialister. The sequence continues at coordinate 5,620 of DBLC01000045.1, read as the reverse complement.
CAACATGGAAGCAGAAGCATTCCGCCGTCGGTGCTGCACAGAAACCAATTTACTTTTGAAAATGAACCCTGCCATGGCCGATGCGGAAGTCAAGCGGTACCAGGATGCCATGGATCATGTGGGACAGGGCGGACATATGACCGCTTTGGAAGCTACATTCAAAGAATACAAGAAAGATTTGGGTATTTCCGAAAAAGAAGAAGCCGCTGCTTCCACCGATTTGGAAATTCTTTCTATGCCGAAAAAGGCCAACCTGGATGAATTGGCCGGTTCCGATGTGCTGCCTCGCACGAACCCCATCATGGATATGGTAAAAAGCGGGATGCTCAAATTCCACGTAGACATTCACGGCTATGATATGGGGGATCGCCAAACGCCATTGGCTATTGTGAAAACTGGCGATACAATTCAAGTGACTTTGGGCGACCAAGTTTGTACATCCCATTGGCTGTCTGAAGAAGGAACCGCAGGGCAAATCACCGAAAAATCCGAAGATGTGCTGATTCTTATCACCGGCTTTGCGCCGAACCGTAAGAAAGTGACCGCCGCTAGAAATGAACTGGCTCGCCGCATGAAATCCGCCTTTGACCGGGCTGTGGAAGTGGGTTGGATGGAAGCCAATATTCACGAATTCACCACCGATATCTGATAGGTGCCTTATGAAATATATTGCACTGGATTTTGAAACTGCCTACTGGGGTCCTGCCAATGCCTGTTCCCTGGGCATCGTCACCAGCGATGGACAAGAAATCATCGATGAATGGTACCATCTCATTCACCCGCTGCACATGAATTTCGATGCGGGCTGCATGAAGGTCAATGGGATCCATCCGGAAGATGTGGCACAGGAAGAAACATTTCCTGCCTTTTGGAAAGACATTGCCATGCGCCTAGAAGGAGGCATCGTTTTCGCCCATAACGCCCGGTTCGACATGGGCGTCCTGGCGTCCGCCCTCGCCACCTACGATTTGCCGGATATTCATTTTTGCTACGGAGATACGGTGGTGCTCTCCCGGAAATTGTGGCCTGATATGGAAAATCATAAGCTCAATACCGTCGCTGAATCACTGGGTTTCGACTTCACCCACCACCAAGCCTTAGACGACGCCCGGGCCTGCGAATACATCGTCAGAAAAGCACTGGAAAAAAGAAACGCCCCTTCCCCAGAAGCACTGCTGAAAGAGACTGGGCAGATGCTGAAACGGTTTCGTATCGATCGGAGAAAGAAGAAGCTGATCACAAGATAATTCTGCTAGTCTCACCTTTCATGTATGTGGCCTGGATAAAAGGTTATTATTGTATTGACTCCGGATAATCCCAGTTAGCATGTAAACAGCTTAGCAAAGGGGTATTATCCTACTGATTCCGATAGTTAAACAAAGAAAAATACCGCTACCATCAAGGTTAAAAGGGTTATGCCATTTGGCAAAATAACCTTTTATAACCTCGGTGCTAGCGGTATTTTCTTTTGTTAAATAAGCGGAATCTGCAGAATGATAACCTTACCTCTAGCGGTACATCTCTTTGCTAGATCAAAGAAATGGGCAGAACAATAACCTTTTCGCGGTCCGCATAAATAACAAATGCCTCAAGCCTCATCTCTTCACTAAACCGCCCTGCACTTCTTGTACATCGAAGACGGACAAGAAAGCGGAGGGATCGATGTGGTGTACCACTTGTTTCAGTTTCGTCACTTCCAGACGGCTCACCACGCAGTACAGTACGTCTTTGTCATCTTTGAGGAAGCCCCCCTGGCCGTGGAGGCGGGTGACGGCGCGGTGCATGTCGTGCACGATGGCATCGGCCACGTCGTCATAGGCGGTGGTGACGATGAATACCCCTTTGGACGAATCGAGGCCGGTAGAAACCGCATCAATCATGCGGGAACAAATGAAATAGGTAATGAGAGAATACATGGCACTATTCCAATTGAAGATGAAACCAGCGGCACCCAGTATGAAGAGGTTGAAAAACATGATGATTTCGCCCACCGAAAAGGCCGATTTATTATCCAACCAAATGGCTAATATTTCCGTACCATCGGTGGAGCCGCCGCTCTTGATGACAATCCCTACACCAATCCCGATGATGATGCCGCCGAAGATGGTCGATAGGAATGGATCACTGGTGGCAGGGTTCATGGTTTCAAAGTAGGAAGAGCAAAGAGACAACACCACAATGGCATAGGTGGACGAAGCCGCCAGCGGCAGTCCCAACCGGCGATAGCCCACGTAGAAAAAGGGCAGGTTCAAAAGGATAATCAGCACGCTAAAAGGAATTCCTGTCAGTTCCTGCGCCAACAGGGAAATACCGGTGACGCCACCGTCGATGACGTGGTTCGGAATGAGAAATAAGTTCAAGCCCGCAGAGTAAATCATGGCACCTACGGTGAGTCCCATGAGCTTGCGGCAGATTTTCCAGAGTTCGATGTTTTTTAGATTCAGTGACATGGAGTCTCCTTTGGGATATGAGTGTGACTAGTGACTGGTGACTAGGATTTAGGGATTAGGGATTAGAATACTATTTCCTAATTTCTTTGTGATAAGGTTTTAAGGGTTGCATTCCGAGTTCATTATTCACCAACTGTCGGTTACGAAAGTGTCATTGGTTTAAGGTTTACATATGGGAACGCAAACCCTAAACCTCAAACCTTAAACCATATCGCTAAAAAAGTTTTCCCGAATTTCCTTATTTCACAGCTTCTGAAGACAAAAAAGCCGCGGCATAGCCGCGGCAACTATTCATGGCGGAAGGGATGGGATTCGAACCCATGAACCTCTCACGAAGTTAACGGTTTTCAAGACCGCCTCCTTCAACCGCTCGGACACCCTTCCATAATGAATATAATTATAGGGATTTTTGCTTCGATTGTCAATATAGGGCCGTGTTGTTGCGTTAAGGTTTCGGGGCAATAAAAACGATTTCGCTAACAAACACAAGTGGCTCAAGGTTCTAAAGGTTCTGAAGGTTCTAAGGGTTCTAAAGGTTGCTCGAATGAGATGATCCCCCCTGGGCAATGATGTTAAGTTAAG
>DBLC01000045.1:0-2465 GCA_002297935.1 Dialister sp. UBA734 | reverse complement strand
CCTCAGCAACTTGAGAAACCTGAGTAACCTGAGAAACCTGTAACCACTAGTGAATTTCTATTAGCTGTCTCAAACCTTATACATGATACTCCTATTTCAAAATCCCGTATCTTTCAGCCAACCATTGGCCAGAATGCTTCCTGGATTGATGCCGTATTCTTTCGCAATGAGACGAACCAGTTCTTCCTGTTTAGAGGGGTGGTATTTCTCTATCAGAATTTTCACCTGCTTTGTCCGATCGGTCTTGCCGAAGCGAATGGTGGGCGTGCGAACCATGACCATATCGGCGGGCAGGTATTTCTTTTCGTGGTCTTTTTCCAAAAGTTGCCATTTCTTCAGCAAATTATGAAGTTCCTGGTAGTTGCGGATATCATACTCATTCATCAAATCCAGATGGTCCAGGAACAGTTTCCTGGTGCTGATTTCCAAGCCTTCAAATTGTTTCAAATTCAATTCATAGAAAAATTGGGCATAATCGTGGTCAGCAATGGGATAGTACCGGAGCCGCTTTCCTGAAGAGGTTAAGACGTTGAAAAAGGTGGAGACTCGGATGGCGTACTGTTCGTCCGCCAGAAGTTCCTTCCTCGCGTTCGGGAATTTGGAAACCACATAGGCATTGTATTTGTCGATCAAATCGTTATAGGAAATACACTCTTTGGCCAATTCCGGAATCAGGGTCGGGAAAAGCTTCGACCGGGACGCTGGCGCCACGGCTCCTCCTATTTCTACATCGATGTGCAATTCCTCTTTCCGCTTCTTCGCCCGTTCCCGCACGTCTTCCGGCAGGCTTTCATCGGCTTCTACTTGAGCCAGAGCGGCTCTCCGGATGCGTTTCGGCAGGGTCCGAGCCGATTCATCGGTAAATAAGGCCAGGAATGACACCGTGGCAACAGGCAATTGAAATACATAGCCAAAGTCCTCATCAGTCAGTCCTTCGTAGAGCACTTTTTTCGCCATGTACCGCATTTCTTCTACTAGCGGCACTTTGGCAATCACTTTGCCTTGCAGCTGCCGCACCCGTTCTTTGGTGATCCCCATCTGATGGGCCGTTTCTTCCAAAGTGCGGCCTTGCAAGCGATAGGAAATACAACGTCCCGTATTGGCATCCAAGCGATGGGCAATGAAATCGGATAGTCTCAGGTAGCGACGGAAATAAAGATTTCTTTCCAGGAAAATTTCATCCTTCGCTGCCAGTTCCTGTAGCAATCCGTCCAAAGCCTTTTCATCCCTCAATCGTTCTGGGAAGGCCGCCAACAGGTCTTCCTTGGAAAGTCCTTCAAATTCCTGTTCTTCCAATTGGGAAAGTAGCAAAGAGGCCATGAGCTGCCGACCGCCTTTGTCCTGCCACAGTGTATCTCGAATCTTTTCTTCTGCTGGATAGCTATTCGCTTCCAATACATCCAGCAGCGACTGGTACGGTTCATGACCATGGTCACACAAGGAAATCAGAGATTGTGTCATGTCATTGGACAGATTTCCTTCATAGTCCAGGTGCAATCTCCGCTCCATGGAGTGATGGATGTCCCAATCAAATTCCATGGCATCGGCCAGATAATCCCGTTTGTGCCATTTGTCAATGCCTCTGAGATTTTCCCAGCGATCACTGCGACAGTGAAGCATGTCATCGATAGTAATCAGGCCCGCTTTTTCCAGACGGCGGCTGAAAGTCAAATTCAACATGCGAATGTGGGTCAAAGGGGTATCAAAGGAAATCATCACATCCCAGAAAGGAGAATCAATGGGAAGGTCTTTGAATCGCTTTTCTCTATACTCCCGAAGAATATGCAGCACCCGTTCCAATTCAGGCCAGCATTTCTGCCCCACGCCCCCTTTGTGCCACCATTCTTCATTGGTGAATTGCAAAATTTCTTTCACCGTGTCCAAGTGATGACGGACAAATAAATTGTATATATACAGGGACGTTCCCAATTTATCGATCGATAAGTCCTCTACCACTTCCGCTTCTTTCTTTTTAGCGGTTTCTTTGGGCAAGGCCCACTTGCTCATAAAATCATTGTCTTTCAAATCGTCCCACTGGACCACTTTGACGGGAACACACTGTTCCCACATTTCTTTCCTATCCACAATGATTCTCCTTTGCTTTGTACACGATTCCTACGTTGGAAGCCATGTTGGTATGATTTTGCTAGGGATGACAGGTTACTCAAGATGCTCAGGTTGCTCGAACGTGCCAAGTAACGCTTGCCTATCATCTCATAGAAGGCTTCCTTTCCTACCATGACTACCATAAGGAATTTTAATAGCACGAACAACATTTCTCATTTTTAAATATTTTATCTTGTCTGTATCATAGCATGAAATCAATGGATAGGATAGAGATAATAAGTTCTTGAGAATAATAGTGCGGGGAATCTTGGGCATTAGGGGTTTGGGGTTTGGGGTTTGGGGTTTGGGGTTTGGGGTTTGGGGTTTGGGAAAATATAATTCAAATTTCCTAGCGTAGA
>DBLC01000018.1:4954-14211 GCA_002297935.1 Dialister sp. UBA734 | reverse complement strand
CCAAGGCAATAGGAAAGAAAAGCGGCATGAAATGAGCCATCGTCTGGGGCGTTCACATACAAGGCTAATAGCCAAACGCTGTTAACTGTATGTATGGAATCCTATATTAGATTCTATCAGCGAAAAACAGGTAGGAAGTTTGAGTTTTGTATCATCTCGTACAAATACAACCGGTCAAAATGACGGTTAGGGGCAGAGCCAATATTTCCTAATTCCTAGGGCCTAGCTACTAATCCCCATTCCCAGTCACCAGCTACCAACGACCTATTTCGCCAATTCCAACATCTGATCCAAATCGGCCTTATGGAAGGATTTGATTTCCGGCTTTTCTTTCAGCATAGCCAGGACGTAGGCCAGGGAGGCTTCGACGCCGTATTTCAATCCTTTTTCGGAAAGGTCAAATTCCGGGGTATGGTGGTTGGCGCCGCTGCCTACTTCTTCGTCTTTGGCACCGGTAAAGGTGAAGATGCCTGGATAGGTGGATTCGGTGATGGAGAAGGTTTCCGATGCCATCCATGGTTCCGTGTCTTCCATGATATCCCCCACTTGTTCGGAAATGGCTTTCTTCGCCAGGTCCACGCATTCCTTCGTATTGGCGGTAACAGGGAAATACTGGTCTGCTACAATTTCCATGGTGCAGCCGAAGTTGTCACAGGTGTCTTTCAAGAGTTTCCAGAAATCATCACGGAAAGCCAATCCATCTGCATTGACGAAGCAGCGAGCCGTACCGGCGAAAGTCAACGTATCGGGAATGACATTTGGTGTATCCCCCGCCTGAACCATACCGAAAGAGTAGGTCAGGCAATTTCTTGGATTGACCTTCCGCATCCGATAGGACTGGAGCGACATGTAGAACGTATTGAAGCAATCGATGGGGCTCACTGCCAAGTTTGGCATAGAACCGTGACCGCTCTTGCCGTGCAGTTTCACATGGAAGAAGAACGCCCCTGCCAGAACGCCATCATACATGACAGCTACTTTCCCCGCCGGCAGGCAATACATCATATGAGTCCCGTAGCAAGCGTCCACGTGCACTTTATGGTCCCGAAGATAGCCCAAGAGATGACCAATGCCTCGCTCGCCCATTTCTTCCGCCTCTTCAAACATGAGTAGCACTTTGCCTTCCCATTCGTCTTTGTGAGCCGCCAGAACCTTCGCCGCCGTGAGCAGCATAGACGCATGCCCATCGTGACCGCAAGCATGGCACACGCCGGGGTTCTTGGAAACACAAACTTTTTCCTTGGTCAGATTCTTCGAATTTTCCAGAATCGGCAACGCATCGATATCGGCCCGCATGAGCACCGTCCATCCGGGCTTCCCGCTATCAATCATGCCGAACACACCGCCATGGGGCACACGCACTGTTTCAATGCCCCAATGGTGCAAATTTTCTTCAATGAAATCCATGGTCTCAAACTCCTGCTGAGACAACTCCGGATGTTCATGAAAATGACGACGCAGAGAAATCAGAAACGACTCTTCTGCTTCTACTTCTTTCTTTATATCCATATTGGATCCACTCCTTGTTGTTGTAATGATTCCATTATAGTCACTTTCGATACAAATGGCTAGATAATTCAGTGCGTAATGCGTAGTGCGAAGTGCGTAATGGTAGCCGGCGAGCACATTGAATTACTCTTATATGGATAAATACATGTATTACCGAGTCCGTTTCTATAAGCTCGCCGATTTTGTAAACAATCAATGCCGCCTACCGGTAACTGTCCTATTATAAAAAAAGGGGTATTGGGGCGCTTTTAAATTTTGTTGCGCCCCTTCCACCACTCCGCACTACGCATTACGCATTACGCACTACGCACTATAACTGCATCGCCATTAACTGTATCCTAACTTCTTCCATCGGCACGCCGTAGGTACGGCCGAAGAGTTCGTGGGTGAGATACTCCGGTTCCACCGTATCTACGATGCGGCGGGCCGCGTCGGTTTGGAAAGGGCGATGTTGGTCGATGGAAATAATGTGATTGCCTATGACGCTAGGGTTCACTATTTCCGGAATCTTTCCCCAAGTGGCTTTCTGATAGGCACTGGAAAGAGAACAGGACAGATGCATCCCTTTCACCAAAGATTTCATAGTGCCTAACCGATTCACCACTTGGCACACATAGTCCGCCCCGTCCGCTTCGGTCTGTAAATCCAAGTTCGTATTCATCAAATGGCCTGTGTCCAGCATGATACCCACATTGTCTCTTCCCAGGAGAGTAAAGAAATACTCCACCTCCGCCGGATCCAACTGGTACAATCCGGGCCAAAAAATATTTTCAAACAGCACCTGCACCGAAGAAGGAATTTCCTTTTCTACCTGATGATAGATCTCGGCGGTTTTCTCCAAAATCTCTCGGTTGGTGTACTGAAACTGTCGGGTCCAAATATCCAAATTCCGACAGTCCGCCACATGCCACACCAAGTACTCCGGTTCCTCTGCCAACGCCGCATGGATATTATTTCTTATCTTCGTCAGCCACGCCTCGACAGTTTCTCCGCCAAAGACACGACGCCGATCTGCCGGGGTGGGGAAATCCTTTTCATACCACTCTTTCTTTCCCAAGTAAAAATTCATCCACACAGGGAAATACGCCAAATGACAACCGATGGTCAACGACTTCGCCGGATGGGCCGCCGGTTCCTCTCCATAAATCAGATTCTCTATGCCATCCAATCCCAATTCTTCCACCACCTGCCGCACCGATTTCTCCGTGTCGCCGGGCATCATGTAATGGCTCACACTTTGCTTCACCGTCACACCTCCTTGATGAGTTTCATTTTCATCTATTATAACATGAGTTGTTGGTTGATGGTTGTTAGTTAGCAGTTAACGGTTAACGGTTGACGGTTCGTAGTGTTCCAAACAACTAACAACCAACAACAAACAACCATATACAAAAAGAGCCCGGTCGAAATCATCCAATTTCATCCGAGCTCTTTTATTTTCCAAAATTTGCGGCGCTTCCAAATCTTGTTGCGCCGCCACAGCTAATGGTTAACGGTTTACTGTTTACGGCTAACTGTTAACTGTAAACTGTCAACAGTTAACTAACTTTAGAAAGTGTATCTAGCGGAAACCGTAAAGGTTCTGCCATCGCCGATGTAGTAATGGTTGCTAGAAATATCTTCATCGTAGTAATCTCTATCGAGAAGATTTTCGATAGAGAACTGCATGCTGAAGTTTTTAGTGAACTGGTAGTTGGTATTCAGATTTAAGAGGAAATAAGCATCTCTAGCTTTGAAACGTCCTCCTACACCTTCTGTTCTATCAGAAATAAATGTGCCATCCAGATTTACCGTCCAAGCATCTTTATTATAAGTGGTACCTAAATGAAGCAAGTGTCTTGGAATATCAAAATCTTTCTTACCATCAATCTTACCAGTCTGCCAAGTATAATTAATGTAGGAATTCCAAATATCGCTATGATGTTGATTGATAGATAATTCAAAACCATGTGTTTTATCTTCCCCTACATTCTGATACTTTTTATCCTTTCCATTAGGATCCAGTAAAACTGTTTTTATAGCATCTTTCGTCTTCGCATAAAATACATCAGCATGAATTTCAGTTTTTGAAGCTATATTTTTCTTCATTCCCAATTCCCAGTTATCCGTAATTTCTGGAGCCAATGACGGATTTGGATATATCGTAGAAACCATACTTGTTACACGATATAACTGATACAAAATTGGTGGAGTAAAAGATTTACCATAGGATACATACAAATTGGTGTCTTTGTTCAATGCATAGTCAAGGGACAGTTTGGGTGAAAATTTAGAGAAAGATTTTGTTTCTCCAATGCCAAATGATGGGTCAGCCACCTTATCACTATTACTATATCCACCATACTTGGTATAGTGGTCATACCGTCCGCCAATGTATGCGGTCCATTTCTGTGCAAATGCCCATTTATCCTGTGCATAAACAGACCAATACTTATCTTTTCCACCTACTCTTTCATTAACTTTGCCAATAGCATTCCATACTTTCCAATTGTTTAAATCGCCATAACCAGTTAAATCAAAGCTATCTTTACCATATGATACACCAGTTAAGATATTATGGTCTCCCACATTCCATCTCTTATTTAAATCAAAGTCCCATGACTTCGACGGATAAGAAGTTTTCGTTCCAGTTCCATCAAAAGGAGGATTACTCGGAGCATTTGGATGGTCTTTTACATCAAATTTATCCGGCGTTGTATATCCATCCTTAGTATAATCAGTCATCCCTAAATGTGCATGTACTTTATTTTTCTGATCGTTGTAAGTCAAAGAGTGCATATTATACGTGCGCCATCCATTGGTCCCCAAAAAATCTTTAGGCGTATACAGATTACCCCTTCCCCCTGGTTGTATCCATTTACCAGTATAAGTATCCGGAGCGCTATAACCCCAATTATAAATAGCATGAGTAAATTTATAAGTCAATTTTTGGTCATCATTAAAAGCATAACCTAAGTTGAACCCATAGTTTTCAGACAAAACATGCTTTGCTCCTCGACGTCCGATAACATATCCACCATCTGCCGTTTGTTCTAATTTATCCTTATCAACAAGATTCTTTGCACTACTTTTAGATACATAAGGATTATAATCTTTCCAACCATTGGTCTGCTTGCTTTCATAGAACGTTCCCCAAGTGACTTTGTCTTTCTTACCGCTCACGGAGTAGGCTTGTTTCCAGGTGTTGTGGCTGCCGTAGCTGACCAAGGCGTTACCGTGAACGCCGTTTTCTTTCTGGGTCTTGGTCATGATGTTAATAACGCCGCCAACGGCACGACCGCCGTAGAGGGCGGACTGTCCGCCGGAAACCACTTCGATTTTGCGAATGTTATCCACCGGAATCATATTCCAGTCCACGTCACCATTCCAAGCGGTATTCATCTGCTGCCCATCCACCAGAACGAGGATGTTCTTGGAGTTGTACCCACGAAGGTTTACTGTACCTTCTACAGAATTGGACGCAGACACGCCGGTTGCCATAGCCACTGCATCGGAGGCAGTCTGTACATTTCTGGATTTGATATCCTTTTCTGTGATGACCTGTACGTTGGCCGGCACGTCCTGCAAACTTTCTGCCTGGCGGGTCGCGGTGACGGTGATCCCTTTCAGTGCATACACCGGTGCGTCAGCAGCCCAAGCGGTGCCCATGCCGCACACCGATAAAACAGCCAACATGGCCAATGTGCTTTTCATAGATTTTCTCATTACAAATCTCCCCTTGCTTATGATTTTATTGCTTGTTGTTAGTTGTTGGTTGTTAGAGTTCAAACAACTAACAACCAACAACAAGCATTGCCTATAAGAAAAGAAACGGAGACGTCTAAAAAAGATTTTTGATTTCAATTTTTCTTTTTTATTTTCCCTCATATACCGTCTACGATTCTCTTTTTCCAAGCTCATAATAATGTACCATATTTGAAAGTATTTGTTAAGGCAGGAATAAGAAATAGATAGTATGCGAATGACAAGTTTCTCAGGTTGCTCAAGTTGCATAGGTTGCTCAGGTTTCTTGAATGTGCTAATAAATGCTAGCGTATCATTGTATCAGTATTGATTTATCTCTTGGGTTTAGGGTTTAGGGTTTGCGGTCTTGTATTTAAACCTTAAACCAATGACTCTTTCAAGATATGCTAATTGGGAGTAATGGACCTGGAGATTAAACCGTAAACCCAATCACGCGAAACTATTTTTATATTCGAAAATATGACTCCAGTGATTTTCAGCACATCCGAAAAACCTGAGCCACCCGAGAATCCTGAGCAACCTTAGCCACCTATTACCACTAGCCAAGTCATACCAACTAAATCCATCAAAATAACAAAAAGTTTATCCAAACGCTTGACTCTTGTATCATCTATGGTATATAATACAGTTAAGCAATTAGGACACCACCAATGCACGGCGCCGATCAAAAAACATTGGTAAGGACTTGATTGTCGGGTAAGAGGAATACATAAGAGCTCCGGTGTGCCTACACACCGTTCTTCCCGCTTGAAGAACCGCCTAGGGCTTCAGGATGTAGAGCAACAACTAAAGAAAACATGGATGTGAAAAGTCCGCATGGAAGAGAGATCCCGGTTGCTTCAGGGCAATCGTTTGCGCAGGAATCTCTTTTTCGTGCGGGCTTTTTTGCATGCCTTCCCCCTTGGGGAAGGTGTGTCGCCGCAGGCGACGAATAGGGATTATCCCGGTAGTAAATGCCAAGTGACAATAAACAAAAATAGCGCCCCCTTGGGGAAGGTGGTCCAAAGGACCGGATAGGTGTGCAAGCGAACTACATTGCCAGGAGCCTAGCGACGCAGGAATGTAGTGAGACGCCATTTCGAGCGAAGCGAAGATGATTATCCCGGTATTACAATTCCAATGACGGCGCACATAAATAGCGTTCCCCTTTGGAAATAGTAATACCTGTTACGTTAAACTTTCCACCGTGGAAATACCATTTTACATTGATAAAATGTATTATCAAACGCTATTGAAATACAGATGATAGGTCCGTAGGACCGTGCCCCCTCCGGGGGAAAGGTGGTGCCGAAGGCACCAAAGGGGGTGTATTTCCTCGGCCATAGGCCGGTTGTATGGTTTTCTAAATACTAAGCGGAATAAAAAACATTTTGATATGCATCAAACATTGAGATTTATACCGTCTTGTATTTATTAAAACCATACAACCGCCCTTCGGGCGAGGAAATGCACCCCCTCTTTTAATTCTCCCCCGATGGGGGCGAGGTCCTACGGACCTATCATTCATATTTAAAACCATCACTTTCAACAGATGCAATTAGGAAAACGCTATTTCACAGTGTAGTCATTAAGCACAAATCCCATCGGTCGAAATGACGCTAGAAGTATAAGCGCTAATGACATAACCTTCTTAACCTTCATAACCTTTTTGATTAGCGAGATCATTTATATGTTGTTAAAAAGGATTTAGCAGAATAATAACCCTTTTCCTACATTTCCCATGAAATATGACGTTAGCAAGACACGCCCCCAGTCACCAGTCACCAGTCACCAAAGTATACAACGCCGTCAATGGCAATCCGACTACGTTATCATAGGAGCCTTCAATTTTTTCTACCAATACCGCTCCTTTGCCTTGGATGCCATAGGCGCCGGCTTTGTCCATTGGTTCGCCGGTAGAGACATACCGATCAATTTCTTTGACCGAAAGAGGGCGGAAATAGACCTTTGTGGTCTCCACGTGGAGATGAAGCTTCCCCTGCAGCACCACGGCCAATCCGGTTTTCACTTCATGGACGTGACCGGACAGCATGGAAAGCATAGCTTTGGCATCGGCTTCGTCTTTTGGCTTTCCTAAGGCCTGGCCGTCATAAACCACCATGGTATCGGCTGCCACGATGGGATCGGTATTTCCTTTTTGGTACCAAATGTCTAAAGCCTTGCCGCGGGCGTTCCAAATGGTCAGCAAGTCGGAACCAGAAAAAGGAGCCAATTCCTTTCTTTCTTTTTCCGGCAAATCGTCCCGCTTGGTCATGGCTTCTTGTACACTTTTCGCTTCTTGGAAATCGGAAGGACAGATGTCCTCTTCCCAACCGATCTGATGAATCAATTCCCGCCGCCGAGGCGAAGCAGATGCTAAGATGATGTGTGTCATGTTGTTTCTCCTGTTTGATATCAATATGTAGCTCAGGTTTCTAAAGGTTCTGAAGGTGCTGAAGGTTTTCAAATGAGTTGATAACGCCAGTGCCAGACGTCTATACCGATTTGTTCAAAAGTATTTCATTCCGCCAGTGCGAGCTATCCCCCCTGCCCCCCTTCCAGAGGAAGAGGGTAAATAGCATTTTACCCCTAGTGTCCCCAATCCCTCAATGGTGTTAAGTTAAGGATTTGCGTTAGTAGATATGATTTCGCTGGAAGTTAAAGGTTCTTAAGGTTCTAAGGGTTCTTAGGTTTTTCGAATGTGCCTATAAACGCTAGCGTTATCATCTCATTTGAGGACCGTGAGAACCTTCAGAACCATTAGAACCTTTCCAACGAAAGGGATCATCACATATTTCGCTTAACTTAACAGCATTACCCGATCCCTAGGGCCTAGCTACTAGCTACCAGTCACCAGTCACCAGTCACCAGTCACCAGTCACCAGTCACCAGTCACCAACACTATCTTACACTTTCCCCGCCCCATTTGCATAAGCAAAATTTCTTTGTTATGATACCCATAGCGAGGTGATATCTATGGATGATAAAAAATCGTTTATAAAAGCCCTGTGCATGGCATTGGCGGCGGCTTTTTTTGCTCATCAATTAGGAAAGAAAGAAGCCCAGCACCATCCCACGAAACAATTAGGGTCCCCCATGGGCTGGCAGCCTTTGGCTCCGATTCGGAAATTGTTTTGGCTGCTGCACCCCCAGCGGGCATTGTATTTCTTTCTGCTTCAGCAATCCTTAGGAGTGACCTGGTCCATTGCGAAAAAATATTTCTCTTCCAAGCCTTGAGTTCGTGGACTCGCCTTTTCCTTTATCAGGAAATAAGGACACTGTCACCGGCAATCTACGGTCTATGGTATCGACTTCTTCCGCAGACGTGATGGTTCTCTCTTTCCTCTCCCCTACATCTCCTTGGGCGAAGGCCATCCAAGAAATTTCTCTCTTCTTGCCTTCAGAGAAAACGATACAGTGCTCTCACATCTTGGCTTTGGTCAATCACATGGAACACACCGGCCGTATCGCTTTGGCAGTCGACCAATTGGATCTATCGGGCACAGCCATATATCTCTCAAAAGATGGGTTTTATCTCACTTCTTTTGGTCATCACCAACTGGAAACGCAATATTTCCATTGGGAAGACCTAGCCCTTTCTTATACGCCATCCCCCTATGAAATCCAAATCCTGTCTCTAGGGTGGGTGCTATATAGTGTTGGAAAAGCGGGTTCTATGCTAGAAGCGATAGACGATGCTAGAAAGGAAATTAGGAAATAGAAGCAAGAAATTCGGACTAGCAATAAGGAATCGATAAAACATATCATTGCAGCTCCTTAGAGCCAATCTCTCGCTTTGCTCGAGAAAATATCTCACCGCTATGATTTGATACAGAAAGCCCTTACCGCTAGTGCTTTGAGATTTCTCCACTCAGAGGCACATCGTATTTCATCACTGCTACATCATCAAGCACAAATATGACCGGTCGAAATGACGCTACGACGCTATCGCTAGTGTCCATTGATATATGTAAGGTCGGAAAATTCGTGTAGTCACATAAAAAATACCGCTACCATCTAGGTTA
>DBLC01000018.1:2528-4914 GCA_002297935.1 Dialister sp. UBA734 | reverse complement strand
GTATAACCTAGATGGTAGCGGTTTTTTGTTTTATTTATAAGCAGAAATCAGTAGAATTATAACCTTTTCCCCAGCGGTATAAATCACTATTGCCGCAAGGATAGCATCAAACAATAACCTTGTTTTTCTATGTGTTACTGCCAGATGACTCACCACGTTTCATCTATAGATAGATCTATTCAATTCGCTGAAGGAAGCGCCTCGTCCTTCCATGGCAGCGATGCGGCGTCTTCGTTCTTCCATATCGCTTTGGCGCAAACTTTGCACGGTAGTACCGAAGATGAGGCCCAGGGCCATGATGTTAATCAAAAGGGAAGTGCCGCCAAAGGAAATAAACGGAAGGGGCACCCCAGTGACAGGGAAGCAGCCGATGACCATGGCGATATTGATGATGCCCTGCACGGTAATGAGGAGCGTCAAGCCGTATACCAGAAGGGTGGCATAGGTTTCCTTCAGTTTGCTGGCCACGGAAAAGCCGGTCAAGAGGAAGGCCAAGTACAGCAGGACCAATATCACAGCCCCTACGAATCCAAATTCCTGGCTGAACACGGCAAACGCGAAGTCGGTGTATTGCTCTGGCAGGTAGAGAAATTTCGACATGCCTTCCCCACCGGCCTGACCGAAAAATCCGCCGGAACCGACGGCGATGAGACTCTGTACCGTCTGGTAGCCTTCGTCGCTGGCATAAGGGAAAGGATCCCACAACACTTTCACACGATCCCAACGATAGGGTTCTGCCAAAACGCCAATGGCACCCGCAAAAGCTACGACGCCCAGTCCTATGATAAATTCAAACACAGGAAGTCCGGCCAAAATATACAGAAGCAGCGGAAACATCACAATAATGACGGCGGTCCCCATGTCCGGTTGTTTCATGACAAAAGCAGCCATCAAAAAAGGACCGTATAGCGGCATGAAATGTTTCAACATGGCACGGAAGGAATTCTCTTTTTTCCGACTGGCAAAGAACAAAAAGGGACGGAAAAAACTGCCAATGAGGCTCACTTTTTCGTGCCGATCAATTTGTTTCGCCAAAAAAGACGACGCCCAGATGAGACCGGTCACTTTGGCTATTTCCGAAGGCTGCAAGGACATGCCGCCCAAGTAAATCCAGCGGGTGGCCCCATTGACGGTACGGCCGGCCACCATGACCAGCAGGAGCAGAAATAGGGTCCCAAGCACCCAAAGCCACGCCCCATTGCGGATAAGCTTTTTCGGACATTTGGCACAAGCCAATCCGGCTACGATACTGAAGCACAGGAAAAATATGTGTTTTCCCAAATGGCTGTAAGGATTCACGCCAGATTCCATATTCATATAATAGGTAGCACTATAGACATTCAGCGCCCCTATGGCAATCAGTACGCCAGCGATCACAAACATCCATTTCAAGGATTCCGGAACGTACTTCGTGTCTATGAGGGACGTCTCGCTACGAGACGACATATGAGGTTCCCCTTTCTGGAAAATTTCTCTTCATATTCAGTCTCCACATCACCCTCTACCGGTGCGGCATGAAGATCGTAAGTGACATCCGACAGTTCCCATCCCATGGCGCGGAATTCTTCCAAAGAGAAATCAAAAAGGTCTTTGTTATCGGTTTTGAAACGGATTTCTCCGCCTTCTTTCAGAATCACCGCATAGCGTTTCAGGAAATCCCGATAGGTGAGACGCCGTTTCGCATGCCGTTTCTTCGGCCAAGGGTCACTGAAGTTGAGGTAAATCACATCCACTTCGCCTTCGTCAAAGATATTCAGGATTTCACTGACATCGCCCAGAATGAGGCGCACATTGGAAATCGGCGGGTCCTTTTCGGCCACTTTCTGAGCAGCGTAGTAAATGACCCCTTCCTGCACTTCCATGCCAATGTAATTCACATCAGGATGCAAAGCGGCCATACCGGAAATAAACTGTCCCTTCCCGGTGCCAAATTCCACATGGAGCGGCTGCTCGCTCTTAGGAAACTGGCTTCTCCACTTGCCTTTCATATCCGTCGGTTCTTCTAAGAACAAAATGGATGTGTAATTCTTAATGGCTTCTTCGATCCATGGTTTACGTCTAAGACGCATGAGATGTCCTCCTCATTATACTACTAAATTGTTATACTTGTTGTTTAAACTCTTGGCATTCATTTCTTTTGCTAAAATGCGTAGTGCGTAGTGCGAAGTGCGTAATGTTGGAAGGGGCGCATAAAATTTGGAAGCGCCCCAATACCCCTTTTCATAATAAAGTATTGCATAAAACCTATGAAACCATAACACATGAATTTATACTGATTTTAGAAAATAGCCTTACATCAATTTATAGTTAGCAATACATAGATATCTTAAAAATACTGCCAACCGCCTACGGCTAACTGCTTACTTTATATAAAAAGGGGTATTGG
>DBLC01000018.1:0-2499 GCA_002297935.1 Dialister sp. UBA734 | reverse complement strand
CACTACGCACTACTCACTACGCACTTTTTAACAAAAACTTATAAATACCTACTATCATGAATTCCTTATTGCGCTCCCGCATTCTCCACTTCCGGCATCGGATCGGCTGCAATCTTTACGGGCTGGAAGGTGGTCCAGTCAAAGCTGCGGCGACCGTTTCTTTCTGCTTTCTCTCGGATACGCTGGTCCCAAGCTTCGTCTTCTTCCTTCTGGTTCGGGCCCAGTTGTTCTTTGTCATCACGAATCATGATATTTCCATACATAGTCATCAAGGTGGTCACGTCTTTATCGAAATCTTTGGACAGGATGTCGGCGGTGCTGTCATAGCGGGTCGCCGTGAGGCCCATGAGGCCCATCCAGGTGTCGTAGAGCATATCGTTGGAAAATGGCATATTTCTACGTTCCAACATAGTGCGATACACATCAGGATGCAAGTGCTGATAATGGTCAGATGTATAAATCCAGAAAGGAATGTGAACCATGGTGTAGTCAAACTGGTCCGCATTGTGGCCTGGACGCTCGGTGACCTGTTCTCCATGGTCAGAGAAATAGAGCACCCCATCAGCATGGAGATAATTGGTGGCTTCGTTCATGATGCTTTCCATCACGTAGTCATTGAAGCGCACCGAATTGTCGTATTCATCATTCATCACATCGGCGGTGCTCCGGTCTTTCGTGGCATCCTGGGGCCAGTGATAGAATTCGCTGGGGTAGCGGTCCCAATAGCTTACGTGGCTGCCCATGAGATGCACCACCACCAGCTGGCGGCGATTGGTGGGATCCACTTTTCTAAGGTACGGAACCAGAGCGGTATCGAAATCTTTGGTAATCACATCGGTGCCTACATACTGGTTGATCCAATACTGGTCATCGCAAGCACTGCCGATGGCCCCAATCGGGGTATCCCACACGCCGAAACGGGACTGGTTAGAAATCCAAGTGGTCCGGAAGCCGGCCTGCCGCGCCAAATCGATAATGGAGTAGGCATCCACCAGTTCCATATCATTGTACTGGTTCTTTTCCGTCAATGCTTCGGTCAGCACCTGTACGGTCTGGGTGTAGCAAGAATAGGCATGGTTGAAAAAAACATAGTGCGGGTCCGCTGCCGCTTCCGACTGGAACGGCGTGGTATCTCTATGGTACCCATAGACGCCCATGTGGTCTCGGTTCAGAGACTCTCCCACCACCAGCACATACAAACCGTCCGGCGCACTCTTCAGCTGGGCCACCAGATTTTTATCGCTGATTCGCATATGACGACGCTTTTCCACCATTTTCTGGAAATCGGAAAAACTGTGGAGCGTTTCGTAAGTTTCATAATACACATGGGCCAGTCGAGTGGCACCAATGGAAAGACAGCAAAGGCCGATATTCACCAAGAACAAAATCGCCATGGCAAACCAAGTCTTCCGCGACACCGGAGCCACCCGGTTGAAGCTGAATCGACTGGTATGGAACACCAGCCAAGCCAGAATGAGCAGCGCCACCGCACCGGCAATCAGTTCGGCGTAAGGAATATTGACCTCAATATACTCCATGGTTTCCGCCATATTGGTCTGGGCCAACGCCAAAAGCATATTGATGGAAATCAGCGAATGGGTGATGAAATAATACCCCACATAGGTGAACTGGATGCCCACATAGAGAAGCATCAGCACCACGCAAGCGATGCGGGCCAACATGCGCCACTTCCCCGGCAAAATCCAAGCGGCGGACAGACAGGAAATAAATAAGTACAGCGGCGTGGACAATTCACCAGAAATATCGGACATATCCAGCACCACATCGGTCTGGGTCGATAGATACGGTACAATCAGCGACAGTCCCCACAAACAGGCAATGGTGATCCACAAATGCACCGCCGCCCGGTTCAAATGATGGCGAATGAAATAAGCCGTCACGAAGCCCACCTGCAAAAACAGCAGGAACACTTTCACCTGGGAGAACAATTCATATCCGCCCGGAGCGCCAAAATACCAAGACAGCGCAAAAGCCAAGCCAAAAGGAACCAAAGTAGCAATGGCCCACCAGATTTTCCAATGACCGGGGCTATCAGACTGCACCGGTTCTACGTTCATCGATTTTTTATTCTTATTTTTCACAGTTTTACACCTATTTTATATAAAATTTCATGCATCACTATATATGAATTCCCATAACATCGGTGACTAGTGACTGGTGACTCGTGACTAGGGAAATAATTCCAGTCACCAGTCACTAGTCACCAGCCACCCATATATATTATTAAACATATATATGACACGTATATGACACGACAACTGTATTATTTTATCACAGACCAATGATTTTTTGCTATAGAAATATTTGGATGGTAGTTAACGGTTGGATGCCAGCGTCATTTCGACCGATCGTATTTGTGCGAAATGAATACAAAAGAATTGAAATGAGATGTGCCCCTGAGTGGAGAAATCCCTCAGCACCAGCGGTAAGGGCTTGATGACACAGTTCAGGGCAGCTCGCTAGGGAAACACTGATTTA
>DBLC01000061.1:7347-19046 GCA_002297935.1 Dialister sp. UBA734 | reverse complement strand
CAGAGAATGGATTTGCTGCGTATGCGGATACGCCAGCGGTGAGTGCTGCTACTGCAGCCAGTGCGAGGATTTTTTTCATAGTAAATCGCTCCTTTAGAAAAATATATAGGTGTCTCTTCTTTTCCAAAGTCCGCGTCCAAGATTGCCTCGCTCGAGTGACCGTGTTTCCTCTGCATGCGTTCTTTTCCGCTTTCTTTGCTCCACAAGTGGAGAGACTTACACTTGTGTCTAGATGTAGACTACCATAATTCACAGCTAGTATCAAGGTTTCTAAGATTAGACTTTCGGTCAATTTTATCATAATTTTATAAGAAATCATCGAGTTTATTATGATTTTTCTAATTTAAATGATGATTTCATTCGATAGTTGCGACTTTTATGACCAGCCGTCAATTTTAATATTTGTGTATACGTGATAGTTTCTTGTGTGTACTATAGATGTTTTTTATAGCGGTTGGCCGTTAACTGTTAACTGTTAACGGATTGGGATAGGACATCATTTTTTCGTGACATGCCTTTTTAGAAAAAACGGTATCATCTATAGCGTCATTTCGACCGACGGAATTTGTGCGAAATGACGGATTCGGATAGATGTACATTCAAGGAACCATGAGAACCTTCAGAACCCTTAGAACCTTGTGCAACCTATAACCGCTATTTCTGGGCGCCTATACTGAATATCACCAAAATCATTTCATTCCGCTAGTGCGAGCTATCCCCCCCTGCCCCCCTTTCAGTGAAAGGAGGCTTACGCGGGTGCCTTGATGATTCGAAACAGATAGCCCTTCCCGCTAGTGCTGCGAGATTTCTCCACTCTCCTACACATCCCGTTTCATTACTTCTACCTTATTAAGCACGAATACGACCGGTCGAAATGACGAAATCGGATAGATGCACATTCGGGGAACCTTGAGAACCTTTAGCACCCTTAGAACCTTTTATACAAAAGAAATCATCGCAGATTTCGCTTACTTTAAACAGCATTAAGAGGGCTACCGCCTGTCCCATTGTCGCTACTGTCACTCCTAACCAAAAAAACGCCATACTCTCCATGAGAGCATAGCGTTTTTACTAGTCACCAGTCTACCAGTCACTTTATTACCGTTCTTGTTTAACCCCTTCGCCGATGATGCGAACGTCCAGGGGTACGTGGACGTGGAATTTATCCATGACCCGTTTCTGCACTTCGTGCAGTACGTCCAGGATTTCCTGGCAGGAAGCGTGGCCGTTGTTGACCACGAAGTCTGGATGCTTGGTGGATACCTGGGCATCGCCGATGGAGAAGCCGATGAGGCCGCATTCTTTGATCATAGGGCCTACGTGGTATCCCGGTGGACGGAGATACATGGTACCGGCACTTCTTTTTTCCAATGGCTGCTTGGTTCTTCTGGAAATCTGGTGTTCTGTCATATTTCTTTTGATATCTTCCGGATTTCCTTTAGACAGATGGAGTTTCACACCGACAATGATGTCTCCATTGTGCATGAAGACGCTGTCAGAGTCGCCATAGTGGATATCGTCCCAGCCATAGGTTTTCTTTTCGCTGCCGTCGCGGGTGATGGCGTAGACTTCTTCTACGACCTGTTTCATCTGACTGCCATAGCCGTTGGCGTTCATGAAAACAGCGCCGCAAACGGTACCAGGAATGCCGACGGCCCATTCGAAGCCTTTGAGCCCGTTCTTTTCTGCAAAACGAGACACAGTGCCAGTGCCGGTACCGCCGGTAGCGGTGATCCAGGTGTCTTCGCAAGTCATTTCCTGTTTCATCCGGTTCATGCAAATGGTGATGCCCCGGATGCCTTTGTCGCTGACCAGGCAGTTGGAACCGCCGCCTACTACGGTGACTGGGATATTTTCTTTGTGAGCTTTCTGAAGAATCTGCATGAGCTGTTCTTCGGTCTGGGGCATCACAAACACATCGGCCGGTCCGCCAATCCCATAGGTGGTGTGGCGGCTCATCGGTTCGTCCACTTTGATTTCTCTTTCGGTGAGAATTCCTTCAAAAAATGCTTTCCAATCTGTCATTTGTTGTTCAATTCCAATACATCCATACCCTGCGCCATTGCATCAGATACGATCTTCTGCAAATCCGCAGCCACTTGATTCCAGCGAATAAAAGCCTGCAGGTATTCCTGGGCATTGCTGTTATTGCTGACCAGTACGGCCAATTCCTGCAGGTGCTGATAGGTCTTTTCGTCTTCTTTCTGACCGGCGAGTTTCGCATAATCAGCCTGCATCTGGGCCATAATATACTCTTTCACCATTTTCTTGGCGTCTGCGTCTCCCTTGACTTTTTCGGCAGCCGCTGTGAGGCGCTTCATTTCATCGCTCTCTTTGATTGCTCTCGCCAAGTCATAGGCTGCATCATAAGTATTCATGACTATTGCCTCCTTTAAACAAACGGCCGCTTTCCTTCAGCAAGTGAGGGAAACCGGTCTGCCGCAATGCTTCTAGTGCCACAATGGCCACCGCATTGGACAAATTCAGGGAACGGGCTTCTTCAATCATGGGAATGCGGATGCAATCCTCTTCATGTTCCAGAAGTAACTCCTCCGGCAGCCCCTTCGTCTCCTTACCAAAAACAAGGACGTCGTCTTCTTTATAGGAAATATCCGTATAGGACTTGACGGCCTTGGTGGTATTGTAATAAAAATGATGCCCCGCCAGCATTTTCTTCACAGATTCGAAATTGGGGTGTACATGGACCTCCAACAGGTCCCAGTAATCCAATCCGGCCCGCTTCAAATGCTTGTCATCGATAGAAAAGCCCAAAGGTTCCACCAGGTGTAGCGTCAAATGCTCCGCCGCACACAGACGGGAAATATTCCCCGTATTTCCCGGAATCTCCGGCTCGACTAAAACTATATGCATATCTCTTTATCCTTTATTTTCTATCTCAATTACTACATTATCTAAAAGGTTATTATTCTACTGCCTTCGCTTTTCTCACACATGACATATACCGCTTGGTACAGGTTAAAAAAGTTATACATGGTTATGATACTATCGTAAATCCAATAACCTTTTTAACCCTTTTAACCTTGTGTCAGGCGGAGTTCACCCATTGTTAGAAATAATGAAAAAGTCGGATAATCCCCTTTAGAAATAACTCCCATACCGGTCTCTATACCGATCGGTTTGTTCTCTTCCGCGATAAACCTTGAAGGTCTTTGGCTTTTTTCCTTGGTAGGAAATCTGGTAAATCGGCCCCGGGTCCATGCCGCTCACAGGGATACGGTAAATATTGTCATGGAATCCATCGGACTTCTGCGGCACCGGAAGGCCAATGACCTGAACCCCCTCATTGACCGCAAAAGGAGACTGGTACCCATCGGATGCCAAATTGGTCGGATGAAGTTCCTCCTCGGTCAAAGGCTCCTTCATTTCTACTTCCAATGTCATATCATCCACCACAAATACATGACGGATATCATTGGCTGCAGCTGTCATTGACAGACCAAGGGACAGCAAGAACGCCATGGCGATATATTTCTTCTTCATAGTGTGACTCACTTCCTGTATGGAAATCAGATTCAATCATCATTTCCATAATGTATAAAAATTCCCTCTTCTGCACTATTGTTTATTGTATCACATTTGTAGGCCATTGCGAAATACACGAAATGCAATGGATGATGTATTTGTTAGATAGATAACAGGTGACTAGTGACTAGTGACTGGTGACTGGTGACTGGGATTAGTAGCTAGGCCCTAGGGATTGGGAGTGGTGGAAGGTTATTATTCTACGGAATCAATTCTTCTAACATATAACAGATACGGCTTGTCTCGGGGGTAAAATGGTTATAAAAGGTTATGCCATTAACAGTATACAGACACTGTTAATGGCCTACAAAAACGGCGAGCCTATAGAGCGGAATTCGGTGTCCTATGAAAATACCCCTGTAAGAGCAATTCGTCGCGCTCGCCGGCCATCATTACGCGCTACGCACCACGCATTACGCATTTAAAACCACAAGCCCCATTTCTCACAAAATAAAAAGCGGCAGCCCAACGGCCACCGCTTTTTATTGGGACAATCCCAATTATTTTCTTTCTTTAATTCTAGCTGCTTTGCCAGACAGACCACGCAGATAGAAGAGTTTTGCACGACGAACAATGCCGCGACGTTTCACTTCAATCTTTTCCAGACGTGGGGAATGAACGAGGAATGTTCTTTCAACGCCTACGCCGTAAGAAATACGACGAACGGTGAAGGTTTCTCTAACGCCTGCGTTTCTTCTTGCAATAACGACGCCTTCAAATACCTGAACTCTTTCGTTCTTGCCTTCTACGACTTTAACATGAACTCTTACAGTGTCTCCAGGACGGAATTCAGGGATGTCGTTTCTCAGCTGTTCATTTTCCAGTGTTTCAATAATATTCACGATCTTTTCCTCCTTCTCACAGAACATTCATGCCGATCGCATATGGCAGAGGACTGTTCAGACTAACGATAAAATATTAGCACACTTTAGCCGGAAATGCAAGATTATTTTTCAAAGACAAATCGATTCTATAATGCGTAATGCGAAGTGCGTAGTGCGTAATGGTAGAAGGGGCGCATCAATTCATATAGCGCCCCAATCCCCCTCTTTATAAAATAGGCAGTATTTACAAACCGCCTACTGCAAACTGCCAACGGCTAAACAATCGCAAGATCAGCGAGCCTATAGAAACGAACTCTGTAATATATTTCTATAGCCCCATAAGAGCAATTCAATGCGCTCGCCGGCCACCATTACGCACTACGCACTTCGCATTACGCACTCAAAAGAAAAGCCGTCCCAGCTCCATTGTCTGGAGCCGAAACGGCTTATTTCCTTAATAACCCTGCATCGGCATGGCCTGTTTTTTCAATTTCTTCAACGCTTTTCCTTCGATCTGGCGAATACGTTCACGGGTAACGCCGAAGTGCTTGCCCACTTCTTCCAGCGTTCTAGGCGTGCCATCGTCCATACCGAAGCGAAGAGCCAAGACGCCTTTTTCTCTTTCTGTCAGAGTATCCAGCATCTTGTAAACCTGTTCCCTTCTCATGGTCGCAGCTGCTTCATCTTCCGGAGACGCAGTCTTCTGGTCCTCGATGAAATCACCCAAATGAGAATCTTCCTTTTCCCCAATTGGTGTTTCCAAAGAAATCGGATCCTGGGCCGCTTTCTTCGCTTCCCGAATCTTCTCCACATTGATTCCCATTTCCTTAGCCAATTCCTCATTGGTGGCTTCCCGGCCATGTTCTTGCAAGAACCGACGGCCCACACGATTCATCTTATTGATGGTTTCCACCATATGAACCGGTACGCGAATGGTTCTGGCCTGGTCCGCAATGGAACGGGTGATAGCCTGACGAATCCACCAAGTCGCATAGGTAGAGAACTTATACCCCTTGGTATAATCAAACTTATCTACCGCCTTCAAGAGACCAATATTTCCTTCCTGAATCAAATCCAAGAACGGCATCCCGCGACCTGGATATTTCTTTGCGATAGAAACCACCAGACGCAAATTTGCGTTAGCCATTTCCTTCTTCGCATCCCTAGCCGCCGCCTTCTCCTCAGGGGTCGCATCCTTCTGCTTGCCCCGCTCGATAGTCTTGGCCAGATTCATCTCCTGCTCTGCCGAAAGAAGAGGATTGGAACCACATTCACGAAGATACAGACGAACTGGATCGCTCACGCCGCCAGCAGCCGCATAATCCGCATCGCTGGTGTCTTCCTCCCATTCCTTCTCCTCGTCTAAATCATCCTTATCCTCATCGAGAAGCATATCATCAGACAAGAAATCCTCGCCCGCATCTGCTGCAATATCTGCATCGGTCGGTTCTTCCTCGTCATCATCATCTTCCTCGTAGACGATGTCAATGCCCTTCTCATTAAAATATCTCAAAACGGCATCAAACTGTTTTTGATTCAGGTTCTTCTCTTTAGTGAAAGCCAGAATTTCATTATATGAAATATTC
This sequence comes from Dialister sp. UBA734, assembly GCA_002297935.1. Classification (GTDB taxonomy): domain Bacteria; phylum Bacillota; class Negativicutes; order Veillonellales; family Dialisteraceae; genus Dialister. The sequence continues at coordinate 13,093 of DBLC01000061.1, read as the reverse complement.
CCATCCGCATTGACCTTCTCCTGCAGTTCTTTTAGCCACTCTGCCAGCTGTGCTGCCTTAGTTGCCAAATAGGGACACCTCCTCAGAAACCCCGCATGATATCATGCCTTAAAAATATAAAAAGGACCCCCTTTTCTTCTTTTCATTGTTCCACGCTTTATCCAAAGCCATTTTTATTATATGAAAAGTCGTCCTTTATGGTATTAAGTCAGAATATAATAATATCACTTTTATATGGTAAAAGCAAGAATTTTTGAAAGGGAAATATGGTGACTCGTGACTGATGACTGGTAATTGGGAAATACTAGTTAGGAGTGGTGGAGGTTATTATTCTGCTGAACAGACTCTTCTAACATAGAATATATATTGGAATGTCCCAGGGGTAAAAGAGTTATAAAAGGTTATGGGCTTTCCAAATGTCTCATAACTTACTATCTTGGAAATATCATTTTACATTGATGAGCTCAACCATCCAGCGGTATTATCTTTATCGTCATTTCGACCGGTTGTATTTGTGCTTTGTGATATAGAAAATATGAAAGATATAGAAAATATGAAACTGGATATGCAGAATCTCAGCACTAGCGAGAATGGCTTACTGAATCAAATCATGGCACTTCTATTTCTAATCCCTTCAAGAGTCACGTTTCACGTGAAACATTCCTAGTTAGCAGTAAGCAGTTAGCCATTTTTCTGCCTCCCGCCAACTGCCTACTCTATAAAACAGGGTATTGGACAATGCTATTACATGATATTTCTAAGATAAAAAGTTTACGTACATTATTTTTCTTTACTTCCTCACCATTGACATTTCTAATACTTCACCTATCCTATTACCAGAAGCACTGTCTGTGTGGGCTATTCCATTCTGAGATTCCTCACCCTTTGCAGACGGTGCTTTTTGTATGACATCCACCCCATCACTAAGGGCACCAGGAAATTTTGAAAAAACTTTCAAAAAGGTGTTGACGAATGAAAGGTGATGATGTATAATCTATAAACGTCACGGGGCATAGCGCAGTTGGTAGCGCACCTGCTTTGGGAGCAGGGGGTCGCCAGTTCGAGTCCGGCTGCCCCGACCATTATGGCTCAGTAGCTCAGTTGGATAGAGCAACCGCCTTCTAAGCGGTGGGTCGTGAGTTCGAATCTCTCCTGGGTCACCAAAAATACTCTTGGTTTTGCCAAGAGTATTTTTTTGCCAATCCCTACATAAAATAAATCCGTAAATCGTCCACATTTCCCTGGTGGATGATCTACGGATTTTTTTATTTTATGAAAAATCACTATTTTTATTGGCGTTGTTTATATCTGTTTCTAACATCCTCGACCTGCTTCCAACTGCTTTTTTAGCGCACAAAAGCACACCTTCTTGTAAAAGAAGATGTGCTTTTTCGTTCCTTATTCAATTGCCTTTCGACCAATTCGACTTTCCATAAAAAGTAGAATTGGAGATGAAGAAGAAAAATATAATGATTCATAGCAACGTAATAAATTGGATAACTGGTGACTCGTGACTGAGAAATCCCTAGATACCGCTAGGGAAACAGCTACCAGCTTTTAGCTTCTGATTGCTAGCCGGCTAGTTGCTAGATGCTAGTGGCTAATAGCTGTAATACTAGCGGTATCCCTGAATTTTCTAGTTCCCCATATTTTCATTCCTTTTTGGCTTCCGTTGATTTTCCAAAAGATGAATAGGTCACATTGTTAAACGTAGCGGTCACTTCCCCTTTAGCACCAATGGTATAGGTTACGCTCTTATCCGGTGGTTCCGGCAAGTTCTTCAAATAACCTTTGCTGCTATCGCTGTCTACCAACTGGGTCAATGCGGTGGGATAGGAGCCATTTTTCACGTAGTATAATTCCGCTGCGGTGCCAATGGTGGATAAGTCGGACTGAATCCGCGCCACTTTCGCTTCATCAGTCATGCCAATCAAATTGGGCACCGCCACCGCCGCCAGAATCCCTATGATGGCCACCACAATGATCAATTCCAACAACATAAATCCCTTGCGTTTCTTACCCATCCTTTGTTGTTCCATAGTGACCTCCTCTGGTCCTTGCCTCACTGCCGCCCCGAGCGGTATGCTTTCTTTTATTATCCTAAAAGAGAAAGCAAAATGCGAATGCCAATTTAGCATGTATATTTTGTATTTGATTCTAAAAAGAGATAATAAAGCGTTACAGGTTTTCAGATTGCTCGAATAAATCAATTTTTCGGATATAAGAAACAGATGACTCTACCATGTATCCCATTAGGAAACGTTGCGGTTGAGGATATAATCTATAGCAGTATCGGGCTACGCCCGGAACACGCACAAAAAGCCCCCCTCTTGTAAAAGAAGATGTGCTTTTTCATTTCATATTCTATTGCCTTTCGACCAATCCCCCTTCCAAGGAAAGGAGAGGGGTAAACTCGCGTAAGAAAAATGTAATGCTGCCATGGCAATGAAATAGATTTTGGTAGCTGGTGACTCATGACTGGAAATATACGAGACTTCGCTAGTGTCACAGCTACTAGCCCTTAGCTCCTGGCTGCTAGCCGGCTAGAGTCTAACAACCAGGAGCTAGTGGCTGTGTCATTCACAATATATCAGAAATCTTCCCAGTCACTAGTCACCAGTCTACCAGTCACCTTTTCCCTCATATAGCAAACAACTAACTAAGTATGCCCTGTTACAACGGAAGCCCGGTAATTACGTGTTATGCTTGGGATGAGGCCAAGGTGAATGCGGCACCACGCAGCTTCTAGGCTCCTAGCGATATTTAGTATGCTTCCCGCTTACCTTTCTGTTTCTTTGGGTTTAGGTTTTAAGGTGTAAGGGGTTAACCCCCACCCCCTAAACCTTAAACCAACATCCCTCTCGTCAAGGCAAGTTGTCATTCATGGCCGCAGTAGATAAACCAACAACAAATAACTAACAACCAGCAACATTCACTTCTCGCTCGTATAAAAAATCCCCTTGTCAACACCATGTGCTAACAAGGGGACTTTTTATATGACTACATCAAAGAAAGGCTTATTTCTTATCAGCCAAGTATGCTTTCAGAGCATCAGCCAGTCTCTTTACGCCTTCTACGGTAACGTCGTCGTCATTGTAGGAGAAGTTCAGACGGAAGTAGTTCTTCTTGCGGGAAGCTGGGAAGAAAGCGTCGCCTGGTACGTAAGCTACTTTTCTGTCCAGTGCGTATTTGAACAGTTCGCGGGAGTCACAACCTTCTGGCAGTTCTACCCACAGGAAGAGTCCGCCGTGCGGATAGGTGCATTTGACGTCTTTCGGGAAATACTCTTTGATAGCGTTGCACATTACATCACGACGATGGCCGTACAGTTTGCAGTTATCCTGTACGTGGCCTTCGAAGTCGTAGTTTTTCATGTACATAGCTACTTCACGCTGGGTTACAGATGGGGTGGACAGGTCGGTGGAGCCTTTGACCAGATCCATCTTTGCCAGGATTTCGTCGTTGCAGACCATCCATGCCAGTCTCATGCCAGGAGCCAGGGTCTTGGAGAAGGTGCCGGAGTACATAACCAGGTGTTTCGGATCCATGGTGATGAGAGGAGCGATTTCTTCGCCTTCAAAGCGGAGGTCGCCATAGGGGTTATCTTCGAATACCGGAATTTCAAATTTGGTAACGATTTCCATGAATTTCTTACGGCGTTCCAGGGACATGCAGCGGCCGGTTGGGTTCTGATAGTTCGGAATAACGTAGATGAATTTAACTTTGTCAGTGGTTTCGAGAACTTTTTCCAGTTCTTCCGGAATGATTCCGTCATCATCGGTTGGAACTTCGATGTATTTCGGCTGTTCAAAATCGAAGGCACCGATAGCACCCAGGTATGTCGGGCTTTCGCAGAGAACTACGTCGCCTTTGTTCAGGAATACACGGCCGGTGATATCCAGGCCCTGCTGAGAACCGGTAACGATCATGATGTTCTTTGCTTCGACTTTTTCCATGCCCATTGGCTGATACATGCGATTCATGCGGTCAGCGATGGCTTCACGGAGTCCCAGGAAGCCCAGCGATGGACCGTACTGCATAGCACCAGCGCCATCTTCTTCTCTTACTTTGATAGCAACTTCAGTCAGTTCCTTCAGCGGGAAGGTTTTCGGAGCCGGCAGGCCGCCTGCAAAGGAAATAATATCTGGCTGAGCAGTCAGAGCCAGAAGGGGACCCAGGTCGGAAGGACCCATATGTTCAAGTACATCAGAAAAACGAATTGCCATAGCAATCTCTCCTTTCAAAATAAGAAGACTTTGGTCTTCTGTATTAACAAACTCTTATCGGTGACTAGCAGACTCGTAACTGGTGAATGGAGAAGATCCCCTAGTCCCAAGTCACTAGTCACCATTTAAATAGAGGAATCAACGACAGTCAGGAAATAAAAAAACGCCCCTACTTCCTTCTCGGAAATAGGGGCGACATGCGCGGTACCACCCTACATTATACTCTTCCTCGTAACGTGAGAGACGCTTTCGTGTACTTGGTTCCACCAAAGAGCTTACAGGTGATATTCCATTGTAGTATGCACCGACTTGCACCTTCCGTCGGCTCTCTTTGGCATGGTCTAACCATGGACGTGTCCTGATCCTTGCTTTTTCATTGCCCATAACGCTGGCTACGTTGGAAACTACTGGTTTCATTTCCAAAACTCCTGGGTGAGCCAAATTTCACACACCGGCTGCTTTTCACCACGCTGCAGCTCTCTTGGCGGCCATGAAATTCTTTTCCCAATCCCTGTCATTGATTCTTTTATTGTATATTAAATTTTACACCGTTCATTCTAAATGTCAATAGGGTTTTGAAAAGCAGTGAGAAGTGAGAAGTTAGAAATAGCGGAAAAGTTATCATTCTACTGAATAAGATGGCCTAACATCCTGCATATAAAGCTTGTTACAGGGTTATGAAAGGTTATACATGGTTATGCGTTTATCGTAAGTGCATAACCCTATATAACCTTTTATCCCCTTGTGGCAAGCGGCGTTATTGATTTGTTACAGAATGAAAACGGTTGAACAATAACCTTTACACTTTATGTACTCCCTACACTAACTCTGTACATCTCAATGTTTTTCTCGTGTTATAATAGATAAAATTTAGTTTCATCACATCAATACTAGGAGGCTTACTATGTGTGATCATGAACTCTTCCCTTTAACAGTCCAAGAAAAAGATGTACTGGCAGCAGAGGAAAAGAAATTGGGATTTCCTCTGGTAGAATGGAAACAGAAATCCGAATATGATATGTGTTTTGCTTGCGGTGTCCATAATCCCATCGGGCTGCACTTGCATTTCTTTGTCCTCCCCCAGGGGAGTCTGGCGGTCTTCACGCCAGCCCATGAGCACCAGAGTTATAACGACCGTATGCACGGCGGGCTCATTATGACTCTTATGGATGAATTGATGGGCAATTATCTTTTCATGAAAGAAGGAAAACCGGCCTATACCGGAAAAATGGAATCCCGTTTCCGGAATCCTGTCCTCATCGGAGAAACCGTCATCATCACCTGCCGAGAAACCAAGCGAAAAGGCCACCTGGTTGTCATGGAAGCCCAGGTGAAAAAGTCCGACGGTACAGTGTGTGCAGAAGCTACCAGTCATATGATGTTGATGTGATGTTACAGGTTACTCAGGTTGCTAAGGTTACTCAACTTTCTCATTTTTCTCAAATGAGATAAAGACGCTAGGGAAACACTGATTTAATCATGGTTTGAAATTATTCTTGAATTTTTATTCAAAGCGAGGA
>DBLC01000061.1:0-7252 GCA_002297935.1 Dialister sp. UBA734 | reverse complement strand
TCAGCGTTTCCCTAGCGTTTATTGGCACATTCGAGGAACCTGAGGAACCTGAGCAACCTTAGCAACCTGTAACCACAAGCGGAATCATACCTACTAGCTCAAATTCTTAACTTAAAAACATTGTCCCTAATCCCTAGGGCCTAGCTACTAATCCCTAAAACCCCAGTCACCAGTCACTAAATCCAAGGAGTCTTTCTATTGTCAATCTGTTCATATCTAAAAAAGAACGCTGATCTCACGGCGGCTTGTGTGTTAGCCCTCGTCACCACTTGTTTTGTCCCATGGAATGTAGAATCTATGGTGCATAGTGTGAATGGGTCTTTGTTGGCTCTCCTTTTCTGTCTCATGGCTATCGTGGCGGGACTTCGGAAGGGCGGGCTATTTACCAGTGGACTTCGTTTTTTCTTCCGCGGCCACACTTCCACTCGCCAGATGGGGCGTTTTTTTATTTTTGCCTGTTTCTTTACATCCATGGCCATCACCAACGATGTGTCTCTCATCATCTTTGTACCCCTGGCGATTTCTTTTTTCAAAGACGCCCATGCACTCCGAGAGGTCATTCCGGTTCTGACGTGGCAAACCATTGCGGCGAATTTGGGCAGTATGCTGACCCCCATTGGAAATCCGCAAAATCTATTTATTTATGCCTATTATGAACTGCCTCTTTCAGCATTTCTCGTCATCACCGGACCGGTGGTTCTTTTGAGCGGTGTCTTTCTATACGGCGCCACATTCACCATTCATGACCATCCCATGGCACTCCCAGCAATGAATACAAAATCATCTTCCCGCCAAAAACTGGTTCTGCTGCTCCTTGCTTTCGGTCTTTGTATCTTGAATGTACTCCGGGTGCTTCCTATTTCCTACTTGCTGCTAGTGATTGTTCCCTTCCTTTTCCTACTGGACCGTTCTCTGTTTAAGGAAGTGGATTATAAACTGCTGCTGCTTTTCTTTTTCCTCTTTTTGTTAGTAGGAAATATTACCCGCATCCCGGGCTTGCAAGAAAGGGCCACTGCTCTTCTTTCGGGCCATGAATTTTGGATTTCTCTCCTGCTCTCCCAATGCATCAGTAACGTACCTGCCACGGTGATGCTCTCACCTTATACAGACAATTACACCGCTCTTCTTCTAGGCGTCAACATTGGCGGTCTGGGCACGCTGATCGCCTCCATGGCGAGCATGATTTCTTTCAAAGCCTATCTTTCCATGCGCTTCCACTGGGCCAAAGCCTATGTGATGTATTTCACAGCAGCCAATCTTTTACTTCTCACCGTTTTAGTGCTGTTTCAATTCGCTGTAAACGGCTAGTCTTGAGTGCGTAATGCGCAGTGCGAAGTGCGTAATGAAGGAAGGGGCGCATCATAATTTGGAAGCGCCCCAATCCCCCTATATATATAGAAAGCTGTTAGCAGTAGGCAGTTGGCAGTATTTGGTATATCGTTTCCTAAAAACGGCGAGCATATAGAAAAGAACTGGGTAATTATGGCTCTATTCAAGTAAAAGCAATGCAGCGCGCTCGCCGGCCACCATTACGCACTACGCACTACGCACTTCGCATTACGCACTCAAAAAGGCTATCGAATCATATCTCTATGATTCGATAGCCTTTTTATATTAGTAGCTAGTGACTAGTGACTGGTGACTAGGAAAATCATATTTCCAGTCACTAGTCTACCAGTCACCCAGTTATTACATCATTCCGCCCTGTGGCATTGGTGGCATAGCCGGTTTTTCTTCCGGAATTTCACCAACAACAGCTTCGGTGGTGAGAACCAGTGCAGCGATGGAGGCAGCGTTCTGCAGTGCGCTTCTGGTGACTTTAGCTGGGTCTACGATACCAGCAGCCAACATGTCTTCGTATTTATCTTCTGCTGCATTGTAGCCGATACCCTGGCCAGCTTCTTTGACCTTTTCAGCTACGATAGCACCTTCGAGACCTGCGTTGTCAGCGATCTGACGAACAGGAGCTTCGATAGCATGACGAACCAGGTTTACACCGGTCTTGACATCCCCTTCTGCTTCAATGGAGTCGAGGCTTCCCTGGATGTCCAGGAGAGTGGTGCCGCCGCCAGCAACGATACCTTCTTCGACAGCAGCTCTGGTAGCATTCAGGGCATCTTCGATGCGGAGTCTCTTATCTTTCATTTCTACTTCAGTAGCTGCGCCAACTTCGATGACAGCGATGCCGCCGGACATCTTAGCCAGACGTTCCTGGAGTTTATCTTTATCGAACTGGGAGGTAGCTTCTTTGTACTGTTCGCGGATCTGAGCCACTCTCTGTTTGATTTCGTCTTTGTTGCCAGCGCCGCCAACGATGGTGGTGTTGTCTTTGGTGATGCGAACCTGATGAGCGGTGCCCAGGTCATCCAGGGTTGCGCTCTGCAGGTTGCGGCCCATTTCTTCAGAAATTACATGGCCGCCGGTGAGGATAGCGATATCTTCCAGCATGGCTTTACGACGATCGCCGAATCCTGGAGCTTTGACAGCAGCACATTTCAGTGTGCCACGGAGTCTGTTCACAACCAGGGTTGCCAGAGCTTCGCCTTCTACATCTTCAGCGATGATGAGCAGTTCCTTGCCGCTTCTAGCCACCTGTTCGAGGAGCTGCAGCATATCCTGCAGCATGTTGATCTTCTTGTCAGTGATGAGAATCAGCGGATTGTCGATGACGCATTCCATCTTATCTGGATCGGTCACCATGTATGGGGAAAGGTAGCCGCGGTCAAACTGCATGCCTTCTACCACTTTCAGGCTGGTACCCATGGTCTTGGAGTCTTCTACGGTGATAACGCCGTCGTTGCCCACTTTTTCCATAGCGTCAGCAATAAGGCCGCCGATGGTCTTATCAGCAGAGGAAATAGAAGCAACCTGTGCGATAGCTTCCTTGGTCTTTACCGGTACCGCTTTTTTCTTGATTTCTTCTACCAGAACTTTGACAGCTTCTTCGATGCCCTTCTTCAGAACCATCGGATTCGCACCTGCTGCTACGTTTCTCATACCTTCATGAATCATGGACTGTGCCAGAAGGGTAGCAGTGGTGGTGCCATCGCCTGCTACATCATTGGTCTTGGTAGCAACTTCTTTAACCAGCTGAGCACCCATGTTCTCAAATGGGTCTTTCAGTTCGATTTCACGAGCAATGGAAACACCATCATTGACAATGTTCGGAGCACCGAATCTCTTGTCAAGAACTACGTTACGGCCTTTCGGTCCCAGGGTAATTTTTACTGCATTAGCCAGCTGATCTACGCCTTTGAGCAGAGCAGCGCGAGCTTCTTCATTATAAAGAACTTTCTTAGCCATTCTATGTCACTCCTATATTTTTGATTTACAACGCTTACTACGTTAACAATGCGTAATGCGAAGTGCGTAATGGTGGAAGGGGCACACAAAATTGGAAGCGCCCCAATACCCCTTTTTTTATAAAAGAAATATTGTCATCCAATATATGTTTGCGGCGCTCTATGAATTGTGCGCCGCCACCTTCACTACGCACTGCGCATTACGCACTACGCATTGAAAGCATCTTGCCATAAAGCAAGAAAATTAAAGGATTCCCAGTACGTCTCTTTCGGAGAGGAGCAGATATTTCTGTCCGTCTTCTTCGATATCTACGCCGGAATATTTAGCAAAGAGGACTCTGTCGCCTACTTTGACTTCAAACGGAACGCGGGTGCCGTCGTCCAGCATTTTACCGGAACCGATAGCGATAACTTCGCCTTTCTGGGATTTTTTCTGAGCTGTATCTGGCAGCAGGATGCCACCTTTGGTCTGGGTTTCTTCAGTATCTACTTTAACAAGAACACGATCTGCTAATGGTTTTAACATTTCTATTCCTCCTTTGAAATATTAGCACTCACTTATCTTGAGTGCTAACTCATGGTTATATAATACATAACTTTACCAAGAATTGCAAGAGGTTTTTTGTATTTTTTTAAGAAAGCGCTAGTTATGATGAATGCGTAATGCGAAGTGCGTAATGGTGGAAGGGGCGCATCAAATTATATAGCGCCCCAAAGTATCTAAGGTTAATATTCTACTGAATAGATTTTATTAATCTACGATATATAGGCCTTACTGCTAACTGCCTACAAGAAACGGCGAGCATATAGAAAAGGACTTGGTGACGTATGTATATACCCGTATAAGAGTAATTCGGCGCGCTCGCCGGCCTTCATTACGCACTACGCACTTCGCATTACGCACTTTTCCATCAAAAGCGATTGACTACCTACGCCCCCTATATCCACATTAAAAAGCCACACTCTATACAGAGCGTGGCTTTGGGATTGTCTTATCTTATTTTACCACTTTGATGGAGAAGTAGTTTTTCTTGCCTTTTTTGACAATGATGTATTTTCCATCTGTATTCGGATGGGCGGTGACGGTAGCTTCCAGGTCTTTCACCTGTACACCATTGACACGGATGGCACCGTTTTTGACGTCTTCTCTAGCCTGGCGTTTGGATTTTTCTACGCCAGATTCAACCAGAGCTTCTACGATATTAATCGGTGCTTCGTGAACTTCGCCGCCTTTGGTATTGCGGAAAGCCCCTTCAATTTCTTCGCCAGACAGTTCCTGGATATTACCAGAGAAGAGGGCCTGGGTGACTTTTTCTGCCTGCTGGAGACCAGCATCGCCGTGTACGAAGCGGGTAACTTCTTCTGCCAGTTTTCTCTGGGCGCTTCTGTGTTCCGGATGTTCTTTGACTTCTACTTCCAGGGCGTCGATTTCTTCTTTGGAAAGGAAGGTGAAGTATTTCAGGTATTTCACTACGTCCCTGTCATCCTGGTTGAACCAGAACTGGTAGAATTCGTAAGGAGATGTTTTCTTCGGATCCAGCCATACAGCGCCGCCGGCAGTTTTGCCAAATTTGGTACCGTCCGCTTTGAGCATCAGCGGGATAGTGAGCCCGTAAGCATCATGAGCATCTTCCATTTTGCGAATCAGGTCGATGCCGTTGGTGATGTTGCCCCACTGGTCAGCGCCACCAATCTGAAGCTGTACGTCGTATTTGTCGTAGAGCATCTTAAAGTCGATGGACTGGAGAATCTGGTAGGAGAATTCCGTAAAGGAAATCCCCGTATCCAAGCGGGAAGCCACCACATCTTTGGCCAGCATGGTGTTGATGTTAAACAATTTACCGTAGTCACGCAGGAAGTCCAGTAAGGAAATCTGGGAAAGCCAGTCGTAGTTGTTCACCATGGTGAATCCGTCTTCACCGAAGAGTTTTTTCATCTGGTTGGTCAGGCATTCCGCATTGTGCTGGATGGTTTCCTGGGACTGAAGAACGCGTTCGGTTTTACGGCCCGAAGGATCGCCAATGGAACCGGTGCCGCCACCGATAACGATGACCGGATGGTGACCAGCCAGCTGGAACCGTTTCAAAATCATGAAAGGAATCAAATGGCCGATGTGCATGCTGTCCCCGGTGGGGTCAATGCCGCAGTACAAGGAAATGGATTTCTCCCCTACCAGTTTGTACAAGCCTTCTTCGTCGGTCTGCTGGTTCACAGCACCGCGCCATTTCAATTCGTCAATAATGTTCATTCAATTACACCTCTTACTGATTATTTAGTGACAGCTTGCTACTTTTGTTGCTGGTTGTTAGTTGTTGGTTGTTAGGCCGCAACTAACAACAATGGCTCATCTGTATCTCAGTCACTTATTTATAAAAATACATACATTGTAATATAGCACAATTTAAGGAAAGTAGCTAGCGAAATACATGGAAAGATACGTCATCACACAAATACCTTTTCCCTATGGGTTTAAGGTTTATCTACCAAGTCCATAATTCACAAACAGCCATTATCATACGTATCATTGGTTTAAGGTTTAAATACAAGAACCCAAACCTTACCCCCTAAACCTAAAACCTTCACGCATGAAGAAATCAATCAAAATTAGATAGCTTCCTATTTTCCCAGCCCCTTAAACAATACAATCCCCAATACACCGGACAGCAACGACGCGGTTACGATAGCAGCTTTGGCGTGTACCAGGTCGGCGGGCGCTCCGAAGGAGAGGGAAGCCAGGAAGATGGACATGGTGAAACCGATGCCAGCCAGAACGCCGGCGCCCAGAAAGTGGGACCATTTCACGTTGTCTGGCATAGCCACCAGACCGGATTTGATCATTAGAAATACAGTACCGAAAATGCCCAGCGGTTTCCCGATGAAGAGGCCTGCAATGATGCCCAGTCCGATAGGCGAAAGCAAGCCCGCAAAACTATCGGCCCCCAAAGGAATGCCTGCATTTCCTAAAGCAAAGATAGGCATAATCAGGAACGCAGACCAGGGAGACAAGGTGTGTTCCCAATGGTGCAGCGGATGGTCTTCCTGGTTGTCTTCGTTGCCAGCGGGAATGAGAAAACCAGTCATAACCCCTGCCACGGTGGGATGAATTCCTGCTTTCAGGAAAGCATACCAGGTGATGAGGCCACCGATGATGTAAGGCACAGGGGAATGAACTTGGTTCTTAGAAAGCACAGCCATCACGCAAAGCACGGCTAAGCCTGCGCCAAGGGCCACCCATTGCAAGGATTGGCTATAAAAGAGAGCAATCACGACGATGCCACCCAAATCATCTACGATAGCCAAGGCAGTCAGGAAGATGGCTACGCTTTTGGGCACGCCTTTTGCCGCAAAGGCCAGCACCCCCAAAGAAAAGGCAATGTCGGTGGACATCGGAATGGCCCAGCCGCTGATAGAGGGCTGTCCAAAGTTGAAAACCGTATAGAGCGCCGCCGGAACGACCATGCCCCCTACAGCGGCGGCCACAGGAAGAATGGTGGCCGAGAGGGATTTCAATTCCCCAAAGAGAAATTCTCTTTTGATTTCCAAGCCCACCACCAGAAAGAAAATCGCCATAAGGCCATCGTTCACCCAGTGCAGAAGGGACATGTCAGGCAGGAAAGGAATCGAAACGGAAAGATGCAAGATGTGCTCATAGGTGTCCGCCAAAGGCGAATTGGCCAGAGCCATGGCGATAGCGGCGCAAATCAGCAGCAGAATTCCGCCAGCAGATTCTTGCTTGAAAAATTCTGTAAATGCATCATTGATGCGATCCATGGTACATTTTTTACAAGGTTTCATTTTTTCATCCTTTCTTTATTGCACTCTATTCTCGAACTATTTATGATTTTATTATACAGGAAACTGTATATTCGGACAAGAGAATCGAGTTGTTGGTTGTTAGTTGTTGGTTGTTGGGGGCCAAACAACTAACACTTAGTGTAAAATTTTACTCG
>DBLC01000081.1 GCA_002297935.1 Dialister sp. UBA734 | reverse complement strand
TTTCATTATTTCTAATTTGTTGGTTGTCTGTTGTTGGTTGTTAGGTGTATGCTCCAGGTTCTTTTGATGCAATCTGCACAAATACACAGCGGCATGGGTTTAAGGTTTGGGGGTTATGGGTTAGCAGTTAAACCTTAACCCCTAAACCAATGCCTCTTTCTTCTTAGCAGGTTATCACAAAAAGGGCTTGGCAGGCAAACCCAACAACTGACAACAAACAACCATCAACATTTCCCCTCTATCTATATAAACGAAATAGCCACCCCTAAAAACAACCTCTTTGTATTAGAAATTCGTTGAATTTAAGTAAGCAATGGCCATAGTAATACAAGTTACTCAGGTTGCTCATGCCTCAAAGTCTTCCAGTTCATAATCCTTGCCATTCTCATTAGCCACAATCTTCTTAACTTCTTCCTGGGCAGAATCCAGTTTGGCATTGCAGATCCGGCTGAGTTCTACAGCATCCCGAAATGTTTTCAGAGAATCTTCCAGCGAAAGATTCCCATTCTGCAACTGTTCAATCTGTTTCTGCAATAAATCGATGGCTTTTTCAAAGGAAATATTTTCTGTATCTACTGTCATAGGGTTCACGCTTTCTTCTGTACATCACATACGACGGACTGGATTGTACCGTTGGTTACCACTGTTGTCATTGTATCTCCTATAGCTACCTGATCGACGTTCGCTACAGGCGTATGGTCCTCTTTCCATGTCATAGTATATCCACGCGCCATGACAGCCAATGGGCTTAATGCGTTCAATTTGGCCGTCAGGAGGACAAACTGATGCTTCTTCTGCTCCAGTATCGTAGACATGGTATGAACCATTTCCTGATGCAGACTGTCACGGAATTGCATCTGGTCGGATATTTTATTTTGCAGACAATTCTTACCACGCTCTATCAGAGAAGCAATCCCATTCTTATAGGCATTGACATCAATGACAGCGATTTCAGCAGCCTGGGAAGGGGTGGCCGCTCGTCTGTCAGCAGCAAAATCACAAAGGGTAAAGTCTGTTTCATGCCCTACGGCGCTGATCACGGGAATATCGGATGCAGCGACAGCCCGTACTACCGGTTCTTCATTAAAAGCCCACAGGTCTTCTATAGAACCGCCGCCACGGCCTACAATCAGAAGCTCTGCCAATTTTGTCCGGTTAAAGAACTCGATGGCCTTTACAATTTCACCGGCCGCTTCCTCTCCCTGTACCTTTACCGGATAGAGAAGAATCCTGACGCCCGGATTTCGTCTCCGGGAAACGGTGATGATATCATGGACAGCTGCACCGGAAGAAGATGTCACTACGCCAATTGTCTTTGGAAGAAGGGGTAGCGGTTTCTTCCGCGACTGTTCAAATAGACCTTCTTGCAAGAGTTTTTCTTTGAGGGCTTCGTAAGCCTGCATCAGGCTGCCAATGCCATCGGGCCGCATAGCCATCACCTGCAGCTGATAGGCCCCATCTCTCTCGTAGACAGAAATAGAACCAAACGCAACTACCTTCTGCCCATTCTTGGGGACGAATCTCATTTTATCTGCATATCCACGAAACATGACACACCGCAAAGCGGAACTGGCATCTTTCAGCGTAAAATAGCAATGGCCCGATGCATATCTCTTGAAATTGGAGATTTCACCAACCACAGGAATTTTAGACAACTCTTCATGGCGCTCAAAAATCTCCCGGATATGCCGATTGATATCACTGACAGAATATCCTTGTGTATCCATATCATTTCTCCTTTTCAGCATATTTTGTATAATTCAACTTACCATATTATAAGATAATTCCTCGCTTTTTTAAATTCATACTATTTTTATACTACAAAAAAACGGACTCCTCACGGAGTCCGTTTTTATCGCATGCTTGAGCTATGCCGCAATGATTATTTCAGTTCTACGGTAGCGCCTGCAGCTTCGAGTTTCTTCTTCATTTCTTCAGCTTCAGCTTTAGCTACGCCGGTTTTAACTTCTTTCGGAGCGCCGTCAACTACAGCTTTAGCATCTTTCAGGCCAAGGCCGGTGATTTCACGAACGGCTTTGATAACCTGGATCTTCTGAGCGCCAACGTCTTTGAGGATAACGTCGAATTCGGATTTTTCTTCTTCAGCTGCTGCTGCTGCTGGAGCTGCTGCTGCTACAGCTACTGGAGCTGCTGCGGATACACCGAATTTGTCTTCGATAGCTTTTACGAGTTCAGAGAGTTCGAGAACGGACATTTCTGCAATAGCATTAAGGATTTCTTCGTTAGTCATTTTTATTTCCTCCATGGAATATTTATGCGTAAATCTTACGCAGATTCTTTCTGTTTACGCAGTGCTTCGAGAGCATATGCGAGGTTCTGAATATTGCCGTTGAGGGCACGTGCCAGTCCAGTGATAGGAGCCAGCAGGGTTGCTGCAACCATACCCAGAAGCTGTTCCTTGGATGGCAGGTCTGCCAGTGCCTGAACAGCTTTTGCGTCGATGACTTTGCCATCGAGTACGCCAGCTTTGACTGTGATAGCTTCGCTCTTGGTTTCTTTCAGGAATTCTTTCAGAGCTGCTGCCGGTGCTACCGGATCGTCTTTGCAGGTTGCAAGACCATTCGGGCCCTGAAGCAGATCGTCGAGGCCTTCGAGACCAAGTTCGTCAGCTGCGATACGAGTCAGTGTGTTTTTAATAACCTTGTATTCAACACCGTGTGCAAGGAACTTACGACGGAGAAGCATCGCATTCTTTACATCCAGTTTGTTGAAGGACAGAAGAATAACGCCCTGGGATGCCAGTTTTTCCTTCATTTCGGCAACAACGGCTTCCTTTTCTGGACGAATTCTTACTTCATACTTTTCTTCGCTCATAGTACACCTCCTCTGCTAATGGATTTATATTTATCACGTTAGCTAAAACGACCTCGCAACGCTCGCGAGGTCGTGTACTGGCTTTGCAGTACTCAGCCTCGGGAGGCGGGCCTTGGCCCTTTAAAATTTCTTACCGCCGGTCTTAAGCTAAGTGTAAATAGGTTAATTAAGCTTTTGGTGCTACTACCTTGGTGATATCCATATGGATGCCAGGTCCCATGGTAGAGCTGATGGTGAGGCTCTTCATGTACACGCCCTTAACAGTGGAAGGACGAGCTTTCTGAATGGTATTGAAGATAGCCAGAAGGTTCTGTTTCAGTTTGTCTTCGTCAAAGGATACTTTGCCGATGATAACCTGTACATTGCCTGCTTTATCGGTACGATACTGTACCTTGCCGCCTTTGATTTCGTTGACAGCTTTGGTAACATCCATGGTTACGGTGCCAACCTTCGGGTTTGGCATGAGGCCTTTCGGTCCGAGTACACGGCCCAGACGACCAACTACGGCCATCATGTCCGGTGTAGCTACTACGACGTCAAAGTCCATCCAGCCCTGCATAATCTTATCGGCCAGTTCTTTTCCGCCTACGTAGTCAGCGCCTGCTGCTTTTGCTTCGTCTTCTTTGTGGTCTTTAGCAAAAACGAGAACTTTCTTTGTTTTGCCAGTGCCAGCAGGAAGAACGGTAGCGCCGCGGAGCTGCTGTTCTGCGTATTTCGGGTTGATATTCAGGTTGAAAGCAACTTCTACAGTTTCATCAAACTTTGCGGATGCTGCTTCTTTAACAAGCTTTACAGCTTCGTCGATGTCATAGAGCTTATGACTGTCAACGATGGCTGCTGCTGCTTTCTGTTTCTTTGTCAGTTTTGCCATTGTTTCCTCCTATGTGGTCTTTGGGGTCTTACCCTGCCACGAACGGGTCAGTCTTAGTCTACAACTTCGATGCCCATAGAACGGGCTGTGCCTTCGACCATGAGCATTGCTGCTTCAACGTCGTTAGCATTCAGGTCTGGCATCTTTGTTTCAGCGATTTCCTTGACCTGAGCTTTGGTGACTTTACCAACTTTGTTTTTGTTTGGTTCACCGGAAGCTTTTTCCAGTCCAGCTGCTTTCTTCAGAAGAACAGCTGCTGGCGGAGTTTTACAAATGAATGTAAAGCTTCTATCTTCAAAAACGGTAATTTCTACAGGGATGATCAGGCCTACCTGCTTAGCAGTGCGATCGTTGAAGTCTTTAACGAAGGCCATGATGTTAACGCCTGCCTGGCCGAGGGCCGGGCCTACTGGCGGTGCTGGAGTAGCTTTACCAGCTGCAACCTGCAGTTTTACAACTTTAGAAATTTTCTTTGCCATAATGTTACACCTCCTTGTCCTTTAGGGAATGTGGTACTTACGGGCTGTAACGTGCCCTCCCACGGTGGGACGAGCCTAGTTCGAGGCAGTCCCACTAACTGTTATAGAATTACTGAAGTGGTTCAAATGCACCAGCTTCAAGTTCTATCGTAGTGGTAGTTCCAAAGTTACTGATGTCAGCCTTGATCTTGGTCTTGTCATCAGCGACTTCGATAACAACAGCCGTGCGGTCTTCGAATACGCCTTTGGTAATTCTGACACGGTCGCCGACTTTGACGTCGACTTCTGCTGGTTTTGCTTTGTTCATGCCGTGAATGATGCGGTCAGCTTCTTCATCAGAAAGCGGAATCGGCTTAGTGGTGGTGCCAACGAATCCGGTCACGCCTGGTGTGTTTCTGACAACATACCAGCTGCGGTCATTGACTTCCATTTTGATCAGAAGATATCCAGGGAATACCTTGTGGGATACCATCTTGGTCTTGCCGTCTTTTTCTTCTTCTTCGTCCTGAAGAGGGAGCAGAATTTCAAGAATCGTATCATCCATGCCCATGGAATGAACTTTGCGGGTCAGTGTTTCTTTGACTTTGTTTTCATATCCGGAGTAAGTATGAATTACATACCAGCGGATATCTTTTTCAGAGCCTTCGCTTGGCGCACCGATTTCGGTGGGCGCACTGACTTCGGGCTTTTCCTGTTCAATTTTCTTGTTAGTAGCTTCGATATCAGACATTGCTCTCCTCCTTTCAGCCTACAGTAGTGACTAACAACTTGGAGAGACCAGCGAATACGAAGTCTACGGCAACAATCAGGAAAGATACCAAGATGACAGATACGATGGTGGTAATGGTGTAGTTAATCATCTGGCTTTTGGTGGGCCAAATGACTTTTTTCATTTCCATTTTCGTTTCTTTGAAGAAACGGGACCATGCACTGTTTGCCTGCTGTGCTCTTTCGGTTCTGGTTGCTGCAGATGATGGTTTACGCTTCGCCTTGGCCATGCTCACACCCCAGTTCAATAATCAGAAATTATTTTGTTTCCTTATGAAGGGTGTGTTTGTGGCACCATTTGCAGTATTTCATCAGTTCCACACGTTCAGTGGTGGTCTTCTTGTTTTTGTTTGTACGATAATTGCGGCGCTTGCATTCTGTGCATGCAAGAGTAATTCCTTCACGCATTATTTACACCTCACTCAATCTTTCTTCGGCTCACAGCCAATTAACATGCTTGATTAGTATATCACAAATCGATCATAAAGTGCAAGAAGAAAATTGCACTTAAAAAAGCCGGGCCATCCCAGCGATAGATTTATATTACCACAGTTACTTTTACTTTGCAAGTTTTTTATATGAAAAATAAAAAATGCTAGCGAAGAGTCATTTATGAATCATTTTCTGCTCAAACCTTTTCTATACCACTGGTCTTTTATTTTAAATCAAATATTTACATTATATATATTAACCCATGACATCTTCTTTTTATACTATAAATACATTTATATAGTTAACAGATAACAGAAATCAGACCAGAAGTTAGAAAACGATTCATTGGTTATCTCTTCCAAAGGAGCTTATATGGAAATAGTTTTACGTCATATTTTCAAATCTTATAGTGACAAACCTATTATTCAAGATTTTTCACTTACCATAAAAAGTGGTTCTTTTACTACTTTGCTAGGTCCATCTGGCTGTGGAAAAACAACTTTACTCCGCATGATTGCCGGTCTCGAAATTCCTGATAAAGGAGAGATTTACCTAGGAGATACTTGTGTATTCTCTAGCACAAAGCATATTTTTATTCCGCCGGAAAAACGGCATTTGGGATTTGTATTTCAAGATTTTGCTTTGTGGCCTCATATGACGGTCTTTGAAAATGTAGCATTCGGACTACGTGCTACCGGGCAAACTTCCCATATAGATGAAATCGTAACAAAAGCGTTGGGGCAAGTCGAGTTATTTGATTTTCAAAATCGATATCCCAATGAATTATCCGGTGGTCAACAGCAGCGAGTCGCTTTCGCCAGAGCCATTGCCTATGGCAAAGACTGTATCCTTTTTGATGAACCATTGTCTGCCCTTGATGCCAAGCTCCGAGTCGAAATGAGAAGAGAAATCCGCGATTTAGTTTCCAAGCTTCATGTGACTGCTGTTTTTGTAACCCATGATCAGATGGAAGCGATGGAAATGAGCGACGCCATCGCGGTTCTCTCTCAGGGCTGTACTGAACAATATGGTCCGCCAGAAAACATATATCATCAGCCAGCTACAACTTTTGTTGCCAAATTTGTAGGTTCCTCCAATTGGATTGATGGGCACCATCTTTTCCGCCCAGAAAAAGCGCGCCTTTTCAGTAAAGCCAATGACATATCCTATGAAGTCTCTATCATATCCAGTCAATTTCGTGGACAGGACTACCAAATCCATTTGGATTGGCAAGGCAAAACATGGACACTTCTTTCCCCTACTGCCATATGTGCAGAAAAAAAGATGCGTATCTATGTAAATCCTAACGACATCATCACTGTATAGGTATCTACGTAAGAAAATAGGATGTCTAATCATGGAGTGGCGGGGATCCATTGGGCTTCTTATTCGCTAGGAAAGCCATGATTAAATCAGTGTTTCCCTAGCTACCATACCTGCCTCTCACCTATAGAATCTGATACTGCAATCATGACGCAATTCATTCATCATACATTTTGCGCGTCACACATTCATATGTAAAGAAAAGGAGATTATCACAATGAAAAAGTCTATCACCAAAATTCTTCTTGCCAGCATGGCATGCACCCTGGCTATGAGCTTAGCTGCTTGTGGCACCAAAACTGATGCACCCAAAGCTGCTTCTTCCCAAGCCCCTGCTTCAGGAAAAGTTACGGTTTACATGCCTTCTCCTGCAGGCCTTTCCAATAAAATTGCCAAAGGTTTTGAAAAGAAAACCGGAATTAAAGTAGAACAATTTCAGGGAACCACCGGTGAAATACTAGCAAGACTAGAAGCAGAAAAATCCAATCCAGTGGCAGATGTAGTGATCCTAGCATCCTGGTCCGATGGCCTATCTATGAAGCAAAAAGGTGAACTTACTGCCTACCAGCCAAAGGAAGCAGACAAACTGGTGAAAGATTTCAAAGACAATGATAATACCCTTTTTGGGTATAGTGCCTCTGCTGTAGGTGTCATTTACAATAAAAATGTCTTCCCCACCCTCGATGCAGACTGGAGTGAATTAGCCAATCCAGAATACCAAGGAAAATTGGCTATTCCCGATCCGGAAAAATCAGGAGCTTGCAAAGATTTCCTCGCCGGCTACGTCTCCAAATACGGTTGGGACGCTTTGGAAGGAATGGCAAAAAATGGCATGAAAGTACCTGGTGCTAATAAAGCAGCTCTGGAAGCTGTCACAACTGGTGAAGTTGGCATTTTGGTCGCTGGCGTTGACTACAATGCCTATTCTTCTATCAAAAAAGGAGAACCTCTGGCTATCTATTATCCAAAGAGTGGAACCATCGTAAATCCCCGTCCTGCCATGATCATGAAGAGTGCCCCCGATAAAGAAAATGCACAGAAATTTATGGATTATCTCCTCTCTGATGAAGTACAGCAGATGGTTGCTGATGCCAACTTACTGCCTGGACGTCAGGATGTAAAAGCTAAGAATATCCAACTCTCTGATATCCCACAAATTCCAGCCGACTGGACAAAGATGATGTCTATCGCTTCGGAAACGGCTGCTAAATTAAATGCACTTTGCAAGTAAGGATTTCCTATGACCTCTATCAAAAAGAACATTGACTTTCTCCTGGTGGGAATTGCCCTCTTTTTCCTAGTGGTTTGCCCGTTGCTTACGATTTTTGTCAAGGCAGTCATCATCAATGACTGCCTTGATTTTTCCTATGCATGGACAGCCCTTCAGGAAGAGGGAAATATCCCTATGATTCTCCATTCTCTCCTTTTGGGAATATGGGTTGTCTTCGGCTCCACAGTGATTGCCCTTCCTCTGGCCTATCTTTTTTCCCGTACGGAATGGGCCAAAAAGAAAAACTTTGACCTGCTTTTTCTTATTCCTTTTATGACGCCTCCCTACATTGCTTCCATGGGATGGATTCTTTTCATGCAAAAGAGAGGTCTGTTTGCTCAACTTTTTCCAGCTTTTCCTAATGGGATTCCCCTCTTCTTTACCTTAGGTGGTTTGGTCCTTGTGATGAGTCTTCATTTGTTTCCTTTCATGATGATTCTTCTAAAAAACGCACTGATCCACATCCCCTCCAGTTTGGAAGAATCTGCTGCCGTCATGGGCGCTGGTTTTGGTCAGCGCCTTAGAAAAATTCTTATCCCCCTTCTATTTGGCAATTACGCCATCGGTGCCCTTCTCATTTTTGTAAAAACCCTTTCAGAATACGGCACGCCCTATACATTGGGCCGTCGCATTGGTTTTGATGTATTTACCACCTCTATCCATCGCTATGCAGCGGTGGCTCCTATTTCCTTTGGCAAAGCAGCGGTCCTTGCTTCTATTTTAGTCACCATTTGTCTATTTCTTTGGTTCATCCAAAATGAAATTACCATCCGTAAAAGCTACTCTCTTGTCACAGGAAAAGGAGGTGGAATAAAACTGACTCCTTTATCCCCTCTTGGAAAACTCTTAGCCGGAGGATACATATCCATTGTTGTCTTTTTTTCCATTATTATTCCCTACTTCTCCATTCTTTCTACCTCACTGATCAAACTTCGCGGATTTGGTTTGCAACCAGGAAATTTCACATTTTCTCATTATGTAGAGCTTTTCAGTGAAACAGAAAATGATGCATTAGCAGCTATCGGAAATAGTCTCTTCCTTGGCATCGTCTCTGCATCGCTTTGTGCTATTTTAGGAACTGTCATTGTAATCACTGTGCGACGCCATAAAAAAATAGGGAAATCCTTAGAAGCCATGAGTTTACTTCCTGAAATGCTTCCTGGCATTGTACTCGTCATCGGTGTGATGCTTTTTTGGAATGATATTTACAACATCCTTCCTCTGTACAATACCATGGGCATTCTAGTCATCACGTATGTCATCCTCTTCTTACCTTACGCCGTACAGTACATCACCTCTGCTTTCACCCAAATGGGGCCACGCCTCATAGAAGCAGGACAAATCTTTGGTGGTAGCAGCCTGTATATTTTCCTCCATATTACGCTTCCTCTCATAGGTAAAGGAATCGCTGCCGGCTGGATGATGACATTTATTATTTCTATCAGAGAACTGGTTGCGCCAAGCCTCATCGCACCGCCCAATACCCTTGTCATATCTACGTATATCATGAGAGAATTCGAACAGGGCAGCGTCTCTCTAGGTATGGCTATGGCTGTTCTCTGCGTTGCCATTACGGTCACGTCACTTCTCCTGTTAAAAAGACATATTCACTGGTAAATTAGTGGATAACCATTAATTCATAAGCTCGATATTCGCTACATATATGCTGTAAAATCTTGGTATTCAATTGCATAGAAATATAGATTATCCAATACATTACAAAAAAGGAGATCTCCTAAGAGACCTCCTTTTTTTTGCTTATTTACTGATTGATTCAAGGAAACAGATCAATTCGTCATAGGGATATTAAAATTTGTAGTTCAGGGAAACGTTCCAAGCGTTGTCATCGAATGTAGATTCATTGGCTTTGGTATATCCATCGATATCAAAGGCTACTTCACCACGGAGATATACATTTTTCTGTAAAGCGACCTGGGCTACAGCATTCCAGAATTTCATTTCCTTGTCGCCTTTGCTGAAGAAGTCATTGACCTGGTAGGTAGTACCACCAAAGTATGCCTTCTGTCCCACTCTGTTGTAAGCCACATCCAAAGTGAAAGAGCCAGGTTTCTTCAAATCCAAGGTGCCGTAGCCAAGGCCAGCCTGCCAGGTTTTGTTGTTATCATCTGCATTGGACTTCCAGTATTCACCATAGACACGAAGATCCTGCACAGGAACAACCAGATTCACGCCCCAGATGTTGTCAAAGCCAAGAGCTTTATCACCATTTACATCTTTTGCGTTCTTAGCATCAGAACCCTGGAATCCTACATAGGCAACACCCAACTTAGCAAAGTCAAAATCATAATCTGCCTGTGCTAAGAACATATCATGGGCTTTGACTTCCTCTTTGCTTTTATCTGCTGGAGCTGCTTTCCCTGTAACTACAGCAAAGTCACTGGCATTGAGCTGACCGAAGGCAACCTTTGCATCAAATTTGCCTTCTTTGTAAGCGACCTGCGCCCCATCATACTGGTCATCGTATTCCAGACCGCCAAAAATTGTCAGTGGCTGACGACCCAGGGTGACAGAAGTGGAGTCCCCCAAATTGTGGGTAACATAGATGCGATCCGCTGTAGTGGAAGAAGTATTATCCCCTTTGAAATCCATGTTATTGACCAGACGAGCCTGTACAGTGGTGCTATCATTGACCTGACCTTTGATATTGAGGCGAATACGGCCGTTGTATTTATCGGCTCCTTTAGCTGCGGTATCCTGATAACGCATACGAGCATCACCGGACCAGTAGATGTTGCCGACTTTCTTTTCCAGGTTGGAAACGCGAACACCCAGGTTTGCCAGTTCGTCAGCGTATTCGCCAGCCAGTTTGTCCAGAGTTGCCTGCTGTTCTGCGTTCAGCTGGTCTTCTTTTGCCATGAGGCGAGCAATGATCTGAGCCAGTTCATACCGGGTCATGTTTCTTTCGCCTTTGAATGTGCCGTCCGGGTAGCCTTCTACAACGCCCTGGTCAGACAGGTCGGATACGGCCTGGTAGGCCCAATCATTGGTGGATACATCAGAAAATGGATTTGCTGCGTATGCGGATACGCCAGCGGTGAGTGCGAGTGCAGCACCCAGTGCAAGAATCTTTTTCATAAGATTGCTCCTTTGGGGATATGTTTCCCATAAAATAATATCCCTATGTATATGGAAGGAAATCTTTGCTCGAGTGACCGTGTTTCCTCTGCTATTTCCTTCATCCCCGACCCATAGGAACTTCGTGGATACCCTCAATATACTTTCTAAATCATTGCGAGTCAATAGCATTTACTAACGTTTTACATAGGTTTTACCGTTAGTTTTAGTGACTGCAAAATCCACAGAGTCAATTTTACAAAAAAGAAACTTATTATAATATATGTCAAGACAAATGATAGACATTCCCGTATTATTTTTTGAGCTTACAAATTATGTTCATTACGAAGCATACCACTAGAACAGCCCCTCTTGTGTTCTTCCTCGGCGGGCAATGTTGTTAAGTTAAGAATTTGAGTTAATCGGTATGATTTCGCTGGAAGTTAAGGGTTCTTAAGGTTTTAAGGGTTCTTAGGGTTCTCGAAT
>DBLC01000031.1 GCA_002297935.1 Dialister sp. UBA734 | reverse complement strand
CCGATGAAGAAGAGTTGTTGGATAAGCCGCTTTCGCAAGACGCCTACACCGCTTGTCTCTCATCTCATTCATTCCGCTATAGCGAGCTATCCCCCCTGCCCCCTTCCATAGGAAGAGGGTATCCGCTAAGATTGATTTCCCTAGTGTCATGTTTCACGTGAAACATTTTCTCTTGTCAATGTATATTCCTCGGTGCTATGATTAGCATTATTAGTTAGCAGCAGGCAGTTCACGTTTCACGTGAAACATTTCTTTATAGGTTATTATTCTACCTCGCCCATGTCACTTACATATCAATGATATAGCTTGCAACAAGGTTATACAGGTTATATAAGGTTATGAGCCTAACGTAATCCGCATAACCTTTTTAACCCTTTTAACCCTATTGCAAGCCATGGCTCCTCTTTGTGTGAAATCGGAATCAGCAGAATAATAACCTTTTTCCAACGTTTCACGTGAAACACGCCACTAGTCACTACGCAACCTAATCCCTAGGGCCTAGCTACCAATCCCTATAAAAGCTGCGGCGCTATATAATTTGACGCGCCGCCACCTTCATTACGCACTACGCACTTCGCATTACGCACTCAAGAAAAGGAGTTCTCATGGATATTTTTCTTCAATACGCTATCATTTGTCCCCTGGTCATGCTGGCCGGATTTGTGGATGCCATTGCCGGCGGAGGCGGATTGATTTCGCTTCCGGCATACCTCATTTCCGGTCTTCCGGTGCACAACGCCATCGCCACCAACAAAATGAGTTCCACCATGGGTACCGTGCTGGCTACGTTTAAATTTGCCAGAAGCGGATTCATTCCGTGGAAATTGGCTCTTTCCTGCGTGGTCGCTGCTTTTGCGGGCTCTTCTTTGGGCGCCAATTTGGCACTACTCATGGATGCTCATATTTTCATGATGTTCATGCTGGTGGTGTTGCCGGCTACGGGGCTTTACCTCACCCGCGGCAATGTGCTGGTCACGGAGAAGAAACCGTTCAGCCAGAAGAAAACCACCTTGCTCAGTATGGTCATGGCTCTTTTCATCGGTGTCTATGATGGATTCTACGGTCCGGGCACCGGCACCTTCCTGCTGCTCCTTCTGACCGGCGTAGCCCATCTCCCCCTCAAAGGGGCCAACGGGGTCACCAAGGTGATCAATTCCACCACCAACATCGCCGCTCTGTGCATTTTCCTCTTAAACGGCAAAGTCCTCTTCCCCCTGGGCATCATCGCCGGCCTTTTCGGCATGGCTGGTAACTACCTGGGCGCCCTGTATTTCGAAAAAGGCGGCGCTAGAAATGTGAAGCCGGTGATACTATTCGTGTTAACTGTTTTCTTTATCAAAATTGTTTATGAATTATATTTCAAAGGTTATTAATTTTTTTGATTCCGATTACAACAATTAGCATGTATACGGATAATCAAAAAGGTTATACTCCTACTGATTCCAATAATTAAACAAATAAAAATACCGCTACCAGTAAGGTTATAAAGGGTTATGTTTGAAATGTAATAACCCTTTATAACCTTGCTGGCAGCGGTATTTTTTATTTGGAGAACCATCGTAATTGGCAAAATAATAACCTTTTTAGCCATTTTTATAAATGAATAATGTCACAATCGAAATCAGCAGAATAAATAACCTTCATTACTTTCCCAAATACTCCATGAGATACCATTTCGCATTGAGATAGAAAATTTTTTCAATCTCATCGTCCGTAAATCCGCGTTTGGATAATCCCACGGCGAGTTTGTCCATTTGGGAAGCATCTTCGATTTCCAGGGTAGGCTGGATGCCGTCGAAGTCGGTGCCGATAGCGAGGACGTCATCGCCGCCGATATCACGGATGTGCTGGGCGTGACGAACGATGTTTTCCACTTTGGTGATTTCCGAATCGCCGGTGAAGTGGTTCGAGAAATTGAGCCCAATGAGACCTCCTTTGTCTGCAAAGAGGCGAATCAGCGGGTCTGTCAGATTTCTCTGGTGCCCCGTAATGGCTCTGGCGTCAGAATGAGATGCTACCGGCGGCAGGGCGTGACTTTTCAAAATTTCTTCAGTGCCCACATCATTCAAATGACTGGTGTCCACAATCATGCCCATGCGGTTCATGGCTTCGATCACTTCCCAACCCACCGGAGTAATGCCTTTGTCCGGTCCTTCCATGCCGTTCGGGAAAGCCAGTTCATTGGCATAATTCCATGTGAGCGTCATGAGCCGAACGCCGGCGTCATAGGCTTCCTGCAATTTTTCCAAACTGCCGCCGATCACTTCGCCCCCTTCGATAGACAGCATGGCCCCGATTTTTTCATTCTTTTCGCAAAGGTCAATATCGGATGCTTTCAAAATGGGATGCATGCAATCATTGGCAGCGATTTCCCTTTGGTACACTGCCAAGAGTTTCTGGAAATAGTCCCACGGTGCTTCTTCGTTCTTCTGGTCGTACCAGATGGCAAAGTCCTGGATGAAACACTGCCCCTTCTGCAGCTTGGAAATATCTATTTCACAGTTATTTTTTGCGAGATTTCCCCGTTCCGGTCGAAGAGCCAATTCGGTGATGGTATCGCAATGGAGATCAATGTATTTCATGATAAATTCCTTCTTTTTATGTATTTTGGGTGACTGGTGACTCGTGACTAGTGACTGGATGTTTCACGTGAAACATTTTAATTGAGCCCCTTCCTCAGGAAGGGGCAGGCTC
>DBLC01000167.1:8626-10046 GCA_002297935.1 Dialister sp. UBA734 | reverse complement strand
CCTGAGAACCCTGAGAACCCTGCTAAAAGAGGTGCTTACCTATGACAACACAAATTAAAATCTGCGGCTTCACTGATCCGAAGGAAGCGGCTTATATTTCGTATCCCGACGTATCCATGATGGGGATGGTCCTCTTTTTCCCGAAGAGCAAAAGAAATATTTCCATCGAGCGAGCCAAAGACATCATGCAAGCCGCTGACCCACGTGTCCAGAAAGTGGCGGTGGTGGTATCTCCTACGGTAGACCAGGCGGTGGAAATCGAAAAAGCTGGTTTTGATTACATGCAAGTTCATGGCACCTTGTCGAAGGACGTGCTGAAGGAAACTTCTATTTCCATCATCAAAGCCTTCAATCTAGGAGATGAACAAAATCCATCCTATGAAACCAATGACCGCATTAAGGCCTATCTATTTGACGCCGCAGAGCCGGGAAGCGGGAAATCTTTTGATTGGTCGATTTTGGCCTCTATGAAACGAACCAAGAAATGGATATTGGCCGGTGGACTCAATGCGCAGAACGTAGTTCAAGCAATCAAGATTGTGCATCCTGATGTGGTAGATATTTCCTCCGGCGTAGAATACGAAGACAAGCCGGGAAAAGATCCTGCGAAAATTGCAGAGTTTATAAATCAAGTGACTGGTAGACTGGTGACTAGTGACTAGGGAAATACAAACCCAGTCACCAGTCACTAGTCACTAGTCACCAAATTTCCTCTTGACAACTGTACCCATCCATGATACAGTATTCACAACTTCAAACGAGGACGAAAAGAGTACATTTCTGGAAGCCTTTATAGCGAGTCTGGATGGTGGAAGCAGGCAGGGATAGGGAAATGGAAGTGCATTTCTGAGTTTGGCGAGCTGAAATGATAGTAGGCTTTTCCGGGAGCTCCCGATACAGAGCAGAGGTATTGTTAGATACTTCATGAGCTGTACTTGGTGACAAGTGCAGAAATTAGGTGGAACCACGAATCTCTCGTCCTATGTAGGATGGGAGTTTTTTTATTTTATAGGAATGACTGGTGACTCGTGACTAGGAATGTATTTCTTTAGTCATCCATCATGAGTCTACTAGCTATCCAAATACCTAGGAGGACAGTAGAAATGGGAATGATTCGATGTAGGAGTTGGTTAGTAGTAAACATTGCAGGTGCGTTACTATAAAAGAAGCATACAGTTATCTGGTGACTCGTAACTGGTAAACTGGAGATTGGGGAAATTCCTAGTCACTAGTCACCAGTCCACCAGTCACCAATTTCAGAAAATGTACATACCACTTGACGCATATCGTCACAAACCATAGGAGGAAACTATCATGACAGAAAAGAAAAATTATCACTTTGAAACCCTTCAGCAGCACGCAGGTCAGGTACCGGATCCCGTTACAGGCGCTAGAGCCGTTCCGATTTATCAGACCACTT
>DBLC01000167.1:8219-8590 GCA_002297935.1 Dialister sp. UBA734 | reverse complement strand
CAGCAGGCAGAAGACCGCTTCGCATTGAAAGATGCTGGTTATATTTATGGCCGTCTGACCAACCCGACCCAGGACGTACTGGAAAAGAGACTGGCTGCTCTGGAAGGTGGTACTGCGGGGCTGGCTGTGGCTTCTGGCGCGGCGGCTGTCACCTATGCGATTCTGAACATCGCTGGTGCCGGCGATGAAATCGTTTCTGCTTCCACTCTTTACGGCGGCACCTACGAACTCTTCACTGACACCCTGCCGCATCTGGGCATTACCACCCATTTCGTAAACCCAGACCATCCGGAAGAAATCGAAGCCGCTATTACTCCGAAGACCAAAGCGGTTTACATTGAAACCCTGGGCAACCCGGCTATCAATATTCC
>DBLC01000167.1:3042-8175 GCA_002297935.1 Dialister sp. UBA734 | reverse complement strand
TTGCCGGTGATCATTGATAATACCTTCGCTACTCCATACCTGTTCCGTCCACTGGAACACGGTCTGGATATTGTTGTTCATTCCACTACCAAATTCATCGGTGGTCACGGAACCACCCTGGGCGGCGCCATTATTGAAAATGGCCAGTTCAACTGGAACCAGCCAGAAAAATATCCGCACTTTGCTGCTCCAGATGAATCCTATCATGGTATCAACTTTGCTACCGACGTACCAGGTGCTGGTTTTGTAACCCGTATCCGTGCAAAAGTTCTCCGTGATACCGGCGCTGCTATCACCCCAATCGCCGCTTGGTTCTTCCTCCAGGGATTGGAAACCCTGTCTCTCCGCGTAGAACGTCACGTGTACAATGCAACCAAAGTGGCTGAATACCTGGAAAAACATCCGAAAATTGCGAAAGTCAACTATCCAGGCCTGGAATCCTCTCCATACCATGCACTGCAGTTGAAATACCTGCCAAAAGGTGCTGGCTCCATTTTCTCCATCGAACTGAAAGATGGCTTCGATGCAGCTAGAAAGTTCATCGACAACCTGGAAATCTTCTCTGACCTGGCTAACGTAGGCGACTCCAAGTCCCTGGTGGTTCATCCGGCATCCACCACCCACCAGCAGCTCTCCCCAGAAGCCCAGCTGGCAGCCGGCATCACCCCAGGCACCGTTCGTATCTCCGTAGGCATTGAAAATATCGATGACCTGCTGGAAGATATTGAACAGGCTCTTGCGAAGATTTAAGATTGAGTCGCTTGTGATTCAAATGGATTGGTAAAAGGTTATGATTCTGCTGATTCCGTTTGTGGCACTTTGCTTTGAACGGATTAGGTAGGGGTTATAATTCTACTGATTTCAATTATGTTACATAGAAAAATACCGCTAATGTCAGGGGTATAAAGGGTTATTACATGATTTTTTTCATAGCCCTTCATAATCTGCTACTAGCGGTGTTTTTTGTTTGATGCATAAACTGGTATTATTCGTATTATATACTTTTGTTAAGAAATGCCTTTTGCGAATGGTAGAAATAGAATATAAGTATTTTACATATGACAGTATTCTTTTTATTCTATTTCTATAAGGAGAAAAAGGAGGCTATTCTATGAAAAAAATAGTCCTAGTAGATGCTAGTCCGAGAGTGAATGGAAATTCAGATCAAGTCGTCCGCATTCTGACAGAGGATCTAAAGGCTCATGAAGTGATTGTATACAAGATGAGAGAGAAGGAAACTCATTTTTGCCTTGCTTGTGGAGCTTGTCAGGGGAAGGATACACAGAGGTGCGTCCAGAAAGATGATTATACAAAACTTCTTCCAGTTTTGGACACTTGTGATGCCATTGTGATGGCTACGCCGATTTATAACCAGCAAATTTCTGCGATGGCTAAGCTCTTTATCGAACGGTGGTATCCGTTCTTTAAACGGGATGCCCCTCTGATGAGTAATACATCAAAGCCAGGAAAGAAGGGGGCACTGGTATGCTCTTTTTGGGGTAGTCCTGTGGACGTTACTGAAAAATATGCAAAGTGGACTGTGTCTGGATTTTCACAAATGGGTTGTGATAAAACCAAGGCAATTCTATTCCCAAAAATTCCAGGACGAGGCGACATTCTTGCCCATGAGGAGTATATAAATGAAATCCATGAATTGGCGAAATGGTTGGTAGAATAAAATGTGAATCCACGATTTCTTAATCTCAATCGTATAACAAATAAAAATACCGCTAGTATCAAGATTATAGAAGGGAATGACAAAAAATGTTCAATAACCTTTTATAACCTTGATGCTAACGGTATTTTTTCTTTTTATAATTACTTGAAATCAGTAGAATAATAACCTTTTGACTATCAGGATGAAATCCAATTGACACATATAGAAATCATACAATATAACCTTTTATCTTCACCAACTGCGAGGAATTTCAGAGAAGTGATCAACTACCATCA
The DNA here is from genome assembly GCA_002297935.1 of Dialister sp. UBA734. Classification (GTDB taxonomy): domain Bacteria; phylum Bacillota; class Negativicutes; order Veillonellales; family Dialisteraceae; genus Dialister. The sequence continues at coordinate 6,222 of DBLC01000167.1, read as the reverse complement.
TCGTCGCAAGGATATTCGCCATCAGATGGTTTTCTTCGTCAAACATATCAGCGGCGATAATAATAGTGGTGCGGCCGTTGTGGGTGATGTGGCTGGTGACGCGGATGGTTTCGCCTGGTTTGGCGGTGCGGATGAAGTTCATAGTCATGGCTACGGTGACCACCGAGGCACCTACAGAAGCACTGGTGACACCGGTTACGGAATCTGCCAGGGCCACTAGGACGCCGCCGTGGAGACGACCTCTATGGTTGTTGTGCTTTTTCGGATCCGTTTTCAGACTGACTGTGACACTACCGCACTGGATGTCATCGATGTGGATATGGAAATAATCGGACATGAAAGGATTTTTGGAATAAATATCCAAAATATGCTGCCGGATTTCTTCTGGCGTTTGGAGTTGCTCGACTTTGGTTTCGCTCATAGGTATGACCTCGTTATTATAATGGTGACTAGTGACTCGTGACTTGTGACTAGGAAAATAATGTTACCAGTCACGAGTCACTAGTCCACCAGTCACCGATATTATTTATATGATACTTGCTGATAAGGAATATTTCAAATGAAAAATGTTCGAGTAAGCAGTTTGCAGTAGGCGGTAATCGATTTCTGCTAACCACCTACTGCCTACTTTTCCAGTCACCAGTCACTAGTCACCAGTCATCATATACCGTATAATATAAAAAGAACAGATATATCCGGGAGGGCCCGGAATGGTAATGCAGTTAAGTGAGGGGGTTCAATGAGAGTCTGGCGTTTTGCATCTCATTTGAGGAACCTGAGAAACCTAAGAAACTTGAGCAACCTGAGAAACTTTGAGGAAGAAGAAATCATCCTATGTTTCACTTAACCGATTTGCAGTGCCAAAGAAGGAGGTCATATGTTTCACGCAACGACAATTTTAGCAGTGAAGAAAGATGGACATACCGCAGTGGCAGGGGACGGACAGGTCACCATGGGCAATGCGGTGATTATGAAAAATACAGCCCGCAAGGTGCGCCGGCTTTACCATGGCAAGGTCATTGCCGGGTTTGCTGGCTCTGTAGCTGACGCGTTTGCGCTGTTTGATAAATTTGAAGCGAAACTGTCCGATTGCAATGGCAATTTGCTTCGGGCTGCTGTGGAATTTGCTAAGGATTGGAGACGAGATCGGGTGTTGCAGAAATTGGAAGCACTGCTCATCATGACCGATGGGGAGCACCTATTTCTAGTATCTGGCAGCGGCGAAGTCATTGAACCAGATGATGGCATCCTGGCTATCGGTAGCGGCGGCAATTATGCGCTGGCAGCGGCGCGGGCTTTGGTGTCTGTGACAGATTTGTCTGCCCGGGAAATCGCAGAGAAATCTTTGCATATTGCTGCTGATATTTGCGTCTATACCAATCATAATGTCATTGTGGAGGAAATTTGATGGAAGAATTAACACCTCGTAAAATTGTAGAATACCTGGACCACTACATCGTAGGACAGCAGGCTGCCAAGAAATCTGTGGCAGTGGCTCTTCGAAATCGCTGGAGAGCCGGACAGTTGGCACCGGAACTGGCGAAAGAAATTAGCCCGAAGAATATTCTCCTTATCGGACCCACCGGCGTGGGCAAGACAGAAATTGCGCGGCGCATTGCCACTTTGGTGAAAGCGCCTTTCGTGAAAGTGGAAGCCACCAAGTACACCGAAGTGGGCTATGTGGGCCGTGATGTGGAATCTATGATTCGCGACTTGGTGGAAGAAGCGGTTCGGCTGGTGAAAAAAGAAGAAGCGTCTCTTCATGGAAAAGATGCTGACGAAGAAGCCATTCACCGCATTGCAGAAATCATGTGGCCTACGAAAAAGGCAGAAACTAGAAGTCCCATGGATATCATCTTTGGCGAAAAGAAAGATGACAAGCCTATGGATGCAGGCGAAAAGGAACGGAGAGAGCAGCTGGTAGAACGGATTCGCAACGGCGAACTGGATGACCGCCAGATTACCATCGAAGTGGAAGACAAAGGAAATACCACCAGTGGGAACAATGAACAGGCCAATCAGATTGCCAGCATGCTGTCTTCCATGATGCCGAAACAGATGAAAAAGAAAAAAGTCACCGTCCGTCAGGCCAAAACTATTTTGGCAGAAGCCGCCGCCGATGAAATGGTGGATATGGAATACGTGAAAGACAAAGCCATCCATGCAGCAGAAGAACGGGGTATTATTTTCATTGATGAAATCGATAAAATTGCTGGCCGCACAGGCGCTTCCGGCGGTCCTGATGTATCTCGCGAAGGGGTGCAGCGGGATATCCTTCCTATCGTAGAAGGAGCCACCGTAAAGACCAAGTACGGCCAGGTGAAAACCGATCATATTCTTTTCATGGCCGCTGGGGCCTTCCATGTGTCCAAACCTAGCGATCTCATTCCGGAATTGCAAGGTCGTTTCCCCATTCGGGTGGAACTGTCCAGCTTGACCGAAGAAGACCTCCGCAAGATTCTGACCGAACCGCGGCAGGCCCTGATTCGACAATACACCGCCCTTCTGGAAACCGAAGGAGTGAAAGTGACCTTCACGGAAGATTCACTGTCCACCATCGCGGAAATTGCTTCTCAGGTGAATGCAGAAACCGAAGACATCGGCGCGCGTCGCCTCTATACCATTCTGGAGCGGGTCCTGGAAGAACTCTCCTTTGAAGCACCGGACTTGGAAAACAAAGACGTTACCATCGATGGCAACTACGTCAGAAATAAACTGGGGCAGATTACAGAAAATATTGATATTTCGAATTATATATTGTAAATACAAAAACGGTTAGCGTGAGCTGGCCGTTTTTTGGTGGCGAAAAGGGTTAGCCCTGCGGGCAGGTTATACCCAATGTAATCGCTCTTTTAACAAAACGATGGGACCGCTGGCAAAAGGTTATAAAGGGTTATGACTCATCTGGTAATCCCATAACCTTTTATAACCTTTCGATAGCTGTCTCATTGTTCTGTTAAAAAGGCGGTTTCATTGTAGGGATAACCTGCCCGAAGGGCTAACCTTTTGAAAAAAAGAAAACGTTATGGGACAAAATGTCAATCGTGATAAATAAAAGTGTTGACCAATGGTTTACAACTGATTATAATGTAGGAAATATGAACATAGAGTGACTGGTGACTAGTGACTGGAATGCATTTTCCTAGTCACCAGTCACTAGTCACTAGGGAAACACTGATT
>DBLC01000167.1:0-2957 GCA_002297935.1 Dialister sp. UBA734 | reverse complement strand
AAAAATTCATATAATTCCAAACTCTTTGATTAAATCAGCGTTTCCCTAGCTACTAAATAGGAGGCAATATATGAGAAATGAAATTTTGGATTATTTCCGCAAGGCCAATGGGGCTTTTGTATCAGGGGAACAAATTTCTAAAGATTTAAATGTATCTCGCACAGCGATCTGGAAACACATCAATGTGCTGAAGGAAAGGGGATACATTTTTGAATCCAGCACCAGAAAAGGGTATCGGCTCATTTATGCGCCGAAGGTATTAACTCCGCTGGAATTGGAAAGCGTGCTCCATACCAAGACCTTTGGCCGCCATGTGGTTTATTTTGAAACCACTACATCCACCAATGACCAGGCGAAGAAAATTGCCCGGGAAGGAGCGGAAGAAGGGACCGTTGTCATTGCGGAAGAACAGACCGGCGGCCATGGTCGTCTCAGTCGTCATTTCTGCTGCCCCTTTGCGAAAGGGATTTGGTTCACTTTGATTCTTCGCCCGAAGTTCTTCCCCATGGAAGCCTCGAAATGTACTCTTTTAGCTGCCGTTGGCGTTTGCCGGGGCATTCGCCGGTTAGGGCTGACCGATGCAGGTATCAAATGGCCCAATGATATTTTGTACCATGGTAAGAAATTGGTTGGCATTTTAACAGAAATGTCTGCTTCGATGGAAAAAATTGATTACATTGCCATGGGCATTGGCATCAATACGGGCATTAAGAAAAATGAATTCCCAGAAGATTGCCGCGATACCGCTACGTCTTTCCTGAACGAAGGTATAGATGTTTCCCGTAAAGAACTGCTGGCAGCCATTTTGTCAGAACTGGAAAAAGAATACGAAATCGCACAGACCCAGGGCTTTGATAAAGTGCTGGAAGATTGGAAATCCTTGTCTGTCACTATTGGACAAGAAGTGCGTGTCATTTTTAGTGATGAAAGCTACACTGGGAAGGCCATTGATATCGATAAAGACGGTTGCCTCCTGGTAGATACAGGTAAAAAAGTGGAACGAGTCCTGGCTGGCGATGTCCATATCCGCCCTGCCGATGCACCGATTCCGAAGAAATAGTTCTTGTTAACCGTCAACTGTTAACCAAATAAGAAAGGAAGTCTTTATTTTGGAAAGAGGACAAATGCATCATATGATTAGTGCCGCTTTGTTCGCTGGCATTATGGCTATTTTGTCACAGTTTACATTCCCTATCGGAGCCGTACCGATTACGCTCCAAAGTTTCGTTTGCGCTTTAGCTGGTGGCGTGTTGGGACGGAAATGGGGGGCCATCTCCATTGGACTCTGGCTGCTCCTGGGCGTCTTGGGTGTACCGGTTCTGACCATGGGAAAAGCAGGACCTGGCATTTTCTTCTCTCCTGTAGGCGGCTATTATGTGGGATTTGTTCTCATGGCCTGGATCAGCGGTTTCCGTCTGGCAGAAAAGGGACATTTCCTCCGGCAAGTGATTTCGGCACTGCTGGGACTCATCGCTTGCTACGCTTTGGGAACCATTTGGTTTATGGGCTATTTCCAGTATGGACTGGCCAAAGAAATGCCTCTGTGGACAGCTCTTACCATGACCGCCTTTCCATTCATTCCTTTTGATTTGATCAAAGTGGTCCTCGGTGTCGTTCTGGGAACACGAATCAGACAGTCTCTGAACCAGGCAGGGTTCTATGCAGTAAAAGGAAATCATATTTGATATTTCCATAGAAAAGGTTAGCCCTTCGGGCGGGGTATACTCTATGGAATTCTGCTTTCTAACAATGTAAGAATACGGATATAGAAAAGGTTATAAAAGGTTATGACATAAATGGTACGTGAATAACCCTTTATAACCTTTTTAACCTTTATAACCCTTTTTGCAGCCGTGGCATTGCGTTGTTGGAAAATAGAATTTCATAGCGTATAACCCGCCCGAAAGGGCCACCCTTTTTGCATCACTGCTTTTCCATACATTGAGATGTATTTCATATACTTATTGTTATCAATTCAATCATTCATATCAAAAAATAGAAGAAATTTTTCTAAATGACTTGACAGAATGGAAACTTTGTTGCATTATACTCATGACACAAAGGAGACCTTGGGTTTATGACATAGGTCTTTTAGCAGGAAGCAATCATGGAATCAGATATTTTCCGGGTGTCAATCTATGTTTTGATTCTACATAGCTTCCAATTGGTCAAGATTATGGTTACCATACCATGTTATTGGAGGAGATCTGAATGCTTCTTGCTTTTGATGTAGGAAATACGAATATTGTTTGTGGTGTATATAAAGATAGAAAATTAATTAAACATTGGCGTGTAGCTACCGATGCACTGCAGACGGCTGATGGCTATGCAGCTCTTTTGGGTACACTATTTCGCTTAAATGGTTTGGACTTTAGTGAAGTGGAAGATATTATTATCTCTACTGTAGTTCCGCCGATTATTCCTATTTTGGAAACCATGTCACAGCGATATTTCCACACCAAACCTATTTTGGTCGGACCTGGTATCAAGACTGGCTTAAATATTTTATATGATAATCCAAAGGAATTAGGTGCTGATCGTATTGTGAATGCCGTAGCCGCTATCGCGGAATACGATTGTCCCTTGATTATTATTGATATGGGAACAGCTACTACATTTTGCGTCGTGGATAATAAGGGAAATTACTTAGGTGGGGCCGTTGCGCCTGGTATAGGTATTTCCATGGAAGCTCTATTCCAGAGAGCTTCTAAATTACCACGTATCGAATTGGTTAAGACCCCTAATATCATTTGCAGAAATACAGTATCCGCTATGCAAGCTGGCATTTATTATGGCTTTGTAGGGCAGATTGATGAAATTGTCAATCGCATTAAACAGGAATTGAAGGAACCCAATGTCAAAGTTATTGCCACTGGCGGCCTAGCTACGCTGATAGCTAAATCCTCTAAAACCATTGATGTGGTAGATCCTATGTTGACTTTGAAGGGACTTTTGGT
>DBLC01000032.1:16709-20341 GCA_002297935.1 Dialister sp. UBA734 | reverse complement strand
ACCGGGGGTTTTCTTCATACAACAAGGCAGAAATGAGGGCATTTCTGCCTAAAAAGACAGCAGCACAAGAACTATCTGACGGTATCTGAAAAGAGCCGTGACTACAAAACGGTTTGAGTCATTTGCGATATTCCCTAAGTGTGCACGTGAAAGCGTGATCCACGTAATTAGATAGCAAGACTCTCGGCGAAAACCATTAGCCTGTAGGTAACCAATCCACGAATAACAGAGTGGCCATATGCCGGAAAACTGTAAATCAGGGCTCTTTTCAGATGCCGTCAGGTAAGAATTTCAAAAAAGTGGTAAATCAAGCCCCAAAACCGCTTGACAAAGGTCACTTCATAACAGGGATTAGGAAATAGAGATTACCCCCAACCGTCATTTCGACCGATCGTATTTGTACAAAATAAAGAAGAAGGTATAGATGGATTTGGGTCCCTGCGTGGAGAATGTTCAGCACAAACGGTAAGGGCTTGATGACACAGTTCATAGCAGCTCGATATAGCTGCCGTTCTCGCTTTGCTCGAAATATAGTTTCACCGTTATGACTTGAAGCAGAAAGCCTTTCCCACTAGTGCTGCGAGATTTCTCCATTCTCCTACACATCGCGTTTCATCACTCTATCATCATCAAGCACAAATACGACCGGTCGAAATGACGGTAACGGTAAGAGTCATCTGTCCCACTCCCTACCTCATCCCCCAGTCACGAGTCACTAGTCACCAGTCACCAATCACATAAAAAAGAAAAAGAGGCACAAAAGGCTACTCTCATAACCTTTCATACCCCTTTTATAGCCTTACTACACGAACCAAATTGGCATGATGTGAAACACCGCAAGCGACTATTTCGCTTTTTCTACTGCCAGTTTGCTGTATTCATCAACCCATTTTTCAAACTGACCGGATTCGGTGTCCTGTTTGATGATTTCATTGATAATCTTCACCAGGTCGTCGTTGCCTTTTTTCAGTGCTACAGCGGAAATCTTCTTAGCGCCGTCAAACTGCACGTCAGCCAATGCCAGGTCGTCATTGAAAATTAGGTACTGTTTAGAAACAACGCCTTCCAAGACGATGCCGTCCAGTTTGCCATTTTTCAGCTGCAGGATCGCATCGGGCACACTGGAGAGACCCATCGCTTTAGCCCCTTCTACTTTCTGTGCAGTAGCTTCCTGTGTGGTGGATTTTTCAGCCCCAATGGTTTTCCCTTTCAGGTCTTCCGGTGTTTTGAAAACATGCTGATTCTTTTTCAAAACCAACAGTTTCTGTTCGGTCGGCAAATATACATCAGAGAACGCCATGGCTTTTTCACGTTCTGGAGTCGGAGCTACGCCGCCGACAGCGATATCTACTTTACCAGCGGTGACAGAAGAGAGGAGAGCGGAGAATCCCATATCCTGCACTTCCATCTGTACGCCCAGTTTATCCGCAATCTGTTTGCACAGTTCCATATCCAGACCAATGACTTTTTTATCTGCAGAGGCAGCATCCACGAAAACATATGGCGGGTAACCGGAAGAGGTACCTACGATGAGTTTGCCTCTCTTTTTAATGGTCTGCATCAGTTCGCCCTGTGCCTGGTCGCCAGAAGCAGCCGGTTTCGCCGCTCCTTTATCATCACCGCAGCCTGCCATCAGGAAAGCACCAGCAGCAGCCAGTCCGAGAAGTGCAAATTTGACGGATTTCTTCATGTTGAAAACCTCGTTTCCTTAATAAAATTTGGTGGACTAGTGACTCGTGACTAGGAAAAGCGTAGCCAAGCCATGAGGCACCCATCACCAACACTAGCCTATTACTTACGATAAAATAAATAACTGATTGAATAGTAGCATGGTGGAAATATCATTGTCAAGAATAACGGTATAGTCATTGGCAATAACTGAAAGGGTAGCCCTTCGGGCAGGTTATATCTTTCTGATTCCGCATTTCTCAATAACCTTGATCCCACTGACAAAGGGTTATAAGGCCTTGTCTCCGACTGCCTCAATGAGCATGACTTCATCAACTAAAAGGTTATAATTTTACCGATTTCTGCTTTCTCAACAGAAATAACACCACTACAGTAAAAGGGTTATAAAAGGTTATTTCAAAAAAATAACCCTTTATAACCCCGTCGCTATCATCATGTATCCAATTGCCTCAAACCATACTTGACTGAAATAATAACCTTTTAGCTTAAGCGAAGTAGCTCCATTGTCACATTCGTTTCTCTATAGAATAATAACCTATTTCACTTGCCAAAACTTCACCACTGACACTACAGTGTATCCGCTAGCAGCTACTTCGTTGCGTTTTCTACCGCTTTCTTGGTCATTTCATCGACCCATTTATCGATATTTCCATTTTCCTGATTTTCTTTGATCACTTCATTGATGAGTTTGATCACGTCGTCGCTGGCTTTCGGTACAGCCACAGCGGAGCCCTGTGTATTGACTTCAAAGTATACGTTGGTCGGTGCCAGGTCTGGATTGGTCACCAGGTACTGTCCGCCTACGATGCTCTGTACCGGCACAGCATCCACTTTGCCCTGTTTCAGTTCCATCAAAGCATCCGGTACTTTCGCCAATGCCACGATCTGCGCATCTTTGATTTGTTCTGTGGTCAGTTTTTCCTGCAAGGTAGATTTCTGCAGAGCGATTTTCTTTCCGTTGAAATCAGCCAGGGTCTTGTATTTCCCGGCATCGTCTTTTCGAACCAGCAAGGTCTGTTTCCCTACCAGGTAGCTGTCAGAGAAATCGACGGTTTTCTTTCTTTCATCAGTCGGTGTGATAGCGGAAATAGCGATATCCACTTTTCCGGTGGTGATAGAGGACAGGAGGGACTGGAAAGTCATGTCCTGTACTTCCAGCTTCACGCCCAGTTTCTTCGCAATGGCTTCGGCGATCTTCACGTCGATACCAGTGACCACTTTCTTATCTTTCACAGAAGTGTCCAAAAATTCATAAGGCGGGAATCCTGGTGCAGTACCAATGACCAATTTCCCGTCCTTCTTAATTTTCTGCATCAAAGCACTCTGTCCTGCTTGGGCAGAAGAAGCCGCTGTATCGGCTTTCTTATCGTCCCCACATCCTGTCAAGGCAAATACACTGGCAGCGGCCATCCCCAAAATGGCAAGTTTCATCATTTTCTTCATAGTAAAGTCCCCTTCTCTGTATAAGAAATACAATTTATTCATCAGTTGTGAATTTTTATGTAGATAATATACATCTTTGAGCATAAAAATGCAAGAGGAAAATTTGATAGATTTTACTATCGCAAAAGGTTATTATTCTGCCAACTTCATCTGATTCACACAGCAAGATACCACCATGAACAAGGTTATTGATTCTACGGATTTCTTCTGACAAACATGCAAAAATATCGCCAGCAATAAGGTTATAAAGGGTTATGGAATTACGGATTTCCTTATAATATTTTATCAACAGTATCATTGCATGGTTATATAAATGAAATCTATCAGTAAGCAGTATGACCTTTAACGTCATTTCGACCGGTCGTATTTGTGCGAAATGTTGAAGAAGAGATGAAACTGGATGTGTAGGAGAGTGGAGAAATCCCGCAGCACCAGCGGGAAGGGCTAGGGAAACGCTGATTTAATCAAAGAGTCTGGAATTATATGAATTTTTATCCAAA
>DBLC01000032.1:0-16618 GCA_002297935.1 Dialister sp. UBA734 | reverse complement strand
TTAAATCAGTGTTTCCCTAGATGACACAGTTCATGGCAGCTCGCTAGAGTTGCCGTTCTCGCTTTGCTCGAGATATGGTCTCACCGTTATGATTTGAAACAGAAAGCCTTTTCCGCTGGTGCTAAGAGATTTCTCCACTCAGGGATCCAAATCTATTTATACCTTCTTATTCATTTCGCACGAATGTGACCAGTCGAAATGACGCTAAAGGTAAAATCCACAAGAATAACAAAAAGGAGTACGAGAATAACCATATTCCCATACCCCTTTATAACCTTTTCACCAGTAGTATCACCGCTTTGTTACATCTATGAAAGCAGCACAATCATACCCTTATCACCAGCGGTATCACTGCATTGTTACGGTTACGAAATCAGCACAACAATAACCTATTTCCTGCACCCATTCACTTCTTCCACCAATTTCATAATCTCCGCTTTCTTCTCTTCCAGCAAAGCCCGATCTCCCCTTGTCTCCATGTTGAAGCGAATCAGCGGTTCTGTGTTGGACGGGCGAAGGTTGAAGCGCCAGTTTGCAAATTCTAGCCCCACCCCATCGGTATCGTCCACGCGGGTGGCTTTCGGTGCATAGGCGGCTTTGACGGCTTCCAAGGTTTCTTTCACCTTTTTCGCTGGCAGATTGATTTCACCGCTGCAGGGAAATTCTTTTTCCATATCTGCCACCAGTTCGCCCAGGTGCTTTCCTTTTTCACTCATGAGCTGCGCCACGATGAGCCAGGGAATCATGCCAGAATCGCAATAGGAAAATTCACGGAAGAAATGGTGGGCACTATTTTCCGCGCCGTAAATGCCTTTCACCCGGCGCATGGTTTCTTTCATGAACGCATGGCCCCCTTTGGATTCCACCGGATGGCCGCCCAGGTCATGACAAATTTTCTGGGTACACCAGAAGACCCGTGGGTCGTGAATGATGGTTTCTCCTGGGTGCTGTTTCAGGAAATATTCGGACAGCAACCCCACCATGTAGTACCCTTCTACGAATTTTCCGTTTTCATCGATAAAGAAACAACGGTCGAAATCGCCGTCCCAAGAAATCCCCAGATCCGCTTTTTCTCTTACCACTGCGTTCACCAAGGGTTTCCGACATTCCGCTAGCATCGGGTTCGGCACCCCATGGGGGAAGCTGCCGTCAGGGTCCATATAAAGCTCTGTGAACTGGAAGGGCAAGTATTTCTTCAATTCCTTAAAGACCACATTGGCGCAACCATTGCCGGCATCCACCACGATATGGAAGGGTTTCATTTTCTCGACGTCCACGAAGCGCAAGATATGCTGCACGTAATCCGCCAGAATCTCCTTGGGCTGCTGCTTTCCCTTGGACTTTCCTTCCTGGAAATTTCCAGAAAAAGCAAGCGCTTCGATGTCTTTCAGTCCCGTATCAGCACTAACCGGAACGCCGCCTTGGCGAACGATTTTGATGCCATTGTAATTGGACGGATTGTGGCTGGCGGTAATCATCATGCCCCCGTCCATGCCGTAGTAGAAAGTACCGAAATACATCATTTCTGTGCCGCACAGACCGATATCATACACATCGGCACCGCTATCCATGAGCCCGTCCATCACCGCCTGAGCGATGGCCTTGGAACTGGAGCGGATATCATAGCCGACACACATGGTCTTTGGATGGTACAAATCGCCATAGGCCCGTCCCACCCGATAGGCCAAGTCTTCATTGACTTCCGTGGGCACCACGCCGCGGATGTCGTAGGCTTTGAACCCTTCATGAGAAAGCTGCAACGGTTCCATTATTTCTTCTCCTCTTGTTCCGCCAGACGAGACAAGACATTCACATACCCATCGGCGCCATATTTCAAGCACCGTTTCACTCGAGAAATGGTCGCCGTGCTGGCTCCGGTGGCTTCTTCGATGCGATCGTACTTCTCGCCCAATTGCAGCATCCGCGCCACTTCCAACCGCTGGGACATATCCCGCAGTTCATTGATGGTGCACAGGTCTTCAAAAAATTCGTAACATTCTTCTCTATTTTTTAATTGCAGAATCCCATCAAAAAGACGGTCCGTCAAAGGATTCACAAGTCTCTGATTCACGCTCATATATTTTCCTCCTATTTAATATAAAGAGATTAGTAGCTAGGCCTTAGGGATTAGGAAATACATCCCCATCACCCATGTATTACAAAATATACTATTTACTTTAGTATATTATAGCATTAGAGATAACTTGACGTAAAGCGTCATTAATCATGATGAAGTCATCTTGTGCTAAAAGGTTATTACTCTGCCTTGTTTTTCTGATTCCATATAACCTAGCACCGTTAGTGACAAGGTTATATGGGTTATAAAGGGGTATAAAAGGTTATGCACTAAAAAGCACTATATATAACCCCTTTAACCTTGATCCCAACGGTATCTTGTATTTTGAAAAAAAATAATATGGCAGAATAATAACCTTGAGCAAAACGAACTTTTCTCTATGATTGCCAATGAAATTAGTAGATTAATAACCTATATAATATGCGCCGCCACCTCCATTTCTAACTTCTCACTTCTAACTTCTCACTGCTCTCTTGACATTCCTTCTCATAAAGAGTACTATAAATCCAATCGACGCAGAATGCGACGAAATTTTATATTGAAATTCATCATGAGTGGCGGAGGGACTGGCCCGACGAAACCACGGCAACCATCTTTTTGAAACGGTGCCAATTCCAGCGAGTGCATACTCGAAAGATGATGTGAACCTTCGCTTTCATCTTTCAGATGAAGGCTTTTTTAGTGAAGTGACGATTCATTCCTCATGCGATACAGCATGTGCAATACCGATGGGAAGAAACCAGTAGCTAGGGATTAGTGGCTAGGGATTAGGAAATATTTGATGATTTCTGTAGTGTCACAGCTACTAGCTCTTAGCTTCTGGCTTCTAGCCAGTTAATTTCCAAAAGCGAAGAACTAGCTGCTCATTACTAGCAAAGCTACGGATTGCCCAATCCCTAATCCCTAGCTACTAACCCCTCATAATAAAAAAGGGGGGTATTGGGGCGCTTCCAAGATTTTATGCGCCCCTAAGTAAGTTTACACCGCTGTCTCGGCTCCCCTGTCGGGGGAGCTGCCGAAGGCTGAGAGGGCAGCGCTGGCGGTATAAAATTCCAACGGTACGACAATCCGTTATGGGACTAATGCCATTACGCACTACGCACCACGCATTACGCACTATTTCAAGGAAATAGGATGGAATGACCCTCGCCACCAAGTACATGAAAGAATAAGGAGATTCCCAATGATTGAACTGAAGCATATAACAAAAATATATGGCGAATTCAAAGCACTGGATGATATCAGCCTCACCATCAAAGACGGAGAAATCTTTGGTATCGTAGGCCAGTCCGGTGCCGGCAAATCCACTTTGGTTCGTTGCATCAACATGCTCGAACCACCGACTTCCGGTGAAGTCCTCATCAATGGCAAGGATTTGACCAAATTATCCAAAGCAGAACTTCGGAGCGAGCGAAAAAATATCGGCATGATTTTCCAGCATTTCAACCTGCTTTCCAGCCGTACCGTAGCTGGCAATGTGGCATTTCCTTTGGAACTGGCCAATGTGCCGAAAGCAGAACAGAAGAAACGCATCGATGACATTCTCGAAATGGTAGGCCTCACGGAATACAAAGACAAATACCCGGCCCAGCTCTCCGGTGGTCAGAAACAGCGTGTAGGCATCGCCAGAGCCATCGTTTCCAATCCGTCGGTACTGCTCTCCGATGAAGCCACCAGTGCCTTGGACCCAGAAACGGTAAAATCCATTCTGCAGCTGCTGAAAGACATCAATAAGAAACTGGGCATCACCATCATCATGATCACCCACCAGATGGAAGTCATCAAAGAAATCGCTGAACGAGTGGCCGTCATCGAACACGGTCATATCATCGAAGAAGGCTCCGTGGTGGATCTCTTCACCAACCCGCAGACAGAAACACTGAAGAAATTCGTCGGTTCTGTCATGTCCTCCGAAGTACCGGAACAGCTGTCTCACATGGACATCCACGCCACCAAAGAAAAGCCCACCGACCAGACCGTGCTGTCCCTTTCCTTCCGCGGCGATGTTGCCAATGAACCAATCATTGCGAACCTGATTAAGAAATACAACCTGGACGTTTCCATCCTCTATGGTTCCATCGATTACATTCAAAATGTTTCCTTCGGTCGCCTCATCATCACCATCATTGGTCATGAAGCAGACATGAAAGAAGCGCTCGACCATTTACAGTCTTTACCAATTACAAGCGAGGTGATCGGATATGTCTCCAGTAATAACTAATCTTCTTCTCAAAAGTACCGCCGAAACCATGTACATGCTCGGCGTGTCCGCCTTCATTGCAGCGGTTATCGGGATTCCCCTGGGGATTCTCCTGGTGGTCACCGAAAAGAACGGGATTCTCTCCTGTCCCATGCTGAATAAGCCGCTGGCGTTCCTCATCAATATGATTCGTTCCATTCCATTCATCATTTTGATGGTAGCCATCATTCCACTGACAAGAATCATCGCTGGCACCTCCATCGGCACCACCGCAGCCATTGTCCCACTGACCATCGCTGCCATTCCTTACACCGCCCGCATGGTAGAAACCTCCATCCGCGAAGTTCCTTTCGGCCTCATCGAAGCCGCTGAATCCATGGGTGCTTCCCCCTTCCAGATTATTAAGAAAGTCCTCATTCCGGAAGCCCTGCCTTCCATTATTGAAAATATCACCGTTGTGGTTGTTACCCTGATCGGTTCCTCCGCAATGGCCGGCACCATCGGTGGCGGCGGCTTGGGCGACCTGGCTATCCGTTACGGCTACCAGCGCTTCCAGGCAGACGTCATGGTTGCCACCATCCTGGTCCTCATCGTAGTGGTCCAGCTCATCCAGTTCATTGGTAGTAATCTAGCTAAGAAAGCGAATAAGAAATAATTCTTTTCTGCTGACGCCGCTATCGATTTAAATGCGTAATGCGTAGTGCGAAGTGCGTAATGAAGGTGGCGGCGCAACAAAATTTGAAAGCGCCGCAAAGAATTATATAAAGGGGTATTGGGGCGCTATATAAATTGTGCGCCCCTTCCACCATTACGCACTACGCATTTCGCATTACGCACTCTAAAAACGTTTCCAACCGGATCTATACTCTACATGGATTCCGGCAATTTATAAAAGAAGGGAAGTTTTAACTATGTTAAAGAAATTTGTTATCGCCGGTCTTTGCGCCCTCTCCGCAGCAGCAATCATCTCCGGCTGCGGTTCCGATGCAAAACCTGCCTCCTCTGCTGCCGCTGCTCCACAGGAAAAGAAAGAAATCACCGTCGGTGCTACCGCTGGCCCGCACGCAGAAGTCGTAGAAGCAGCTGCCAAAGAAGCAGAAAAGAACGGCCTCAAAGTCAACGTAAAAGAATTCTCTGACTACGTCACCCCAGACCAGGCACTGGCTGACGGCGACCTGGACCTGGTGGTTTACCAGCACGAACCGTTCCTGAAGAACTTCAACAAACAGCACAACACCAACCTGGTATCCATCGGCAAAGCTATTCTCATGCGCATGGGCATCTACTCCAACAAGTATAAAGATGTAAAAGATATCCCAGACGGTGCTACCATCTCCATTCCAAACGACCCCACCAATGAAGGCCGTGGTCTCCAGCTCCTCGAAAAAGCGGGCCTGATCAAACTCAAAGAAGGCGTAGGCATGAAAGCCACCCCGGCTGACGTGGTAGAAAACCCGAAGAACCTGAAATTCAACGAACTGGAAGCCGCACAGCTCCCAAGAAGCCTGGATGATGTAGACGCTTCCGTCATCACCATGAACTACGTCATGTCCTCCGGCCTCTCCCCGAAAGACCAGGGCATCTTCCTGGAAGCCAAAGACACCCCACTGGCTGTAATGATCATCGCTTCTCGTGATAAAGACAAAGACCAGCCTGCCTACAAGAAATTCGTACAGTACTACCAGTCCGAATCCGTCAAGAAGTTCATTGCTGAAAAATACAAAGGCACCATCGAACCAGCTTGGGAATAATATGTATGCTAATGAAAAAGACCGCTTGAGAATAGCGGTCTTTTTTAATGGTCTTTAGGTTCTGCTTGAGGAAATACGGTTTGTGGCTTTAGGCATCATTGCCGCTGTCATAAGGTTCTGCTGGAGACAATATGGTTTGTGACTTTTGATAAGTTTACCGCTCTCATAGGGTTCTGTTAGTGGCAATATGATTTGTGGCTTTTGGTATCATTGACGCTGTCATAAGGTTCTGTTGGCGTAAATGTGGCTTGTGGCTTTGGGTATGATTACCGCTGTCAAAAGGTTCTGTTTCGTCAATATGATTTGTTACTTTAGATACGTTTGCCGCTCTCATAAGGTTCTATACCAACTGTCGCTATTCCCTTCCGTCATTTCGACCGGTTGTAATTGTGCGAAATGACGAAAAAGTATAAATGGATTTCTCCACTCTCCTACACATCCAGTTTTATTATTTCTTTATCATCAAGCACAAATACGACCGGTCGAAATGACGCTATCCTTTACATCCGCATCTCCTAATCCCTAGGGCCTAGCCACTAGCTACTATCTCCCCCAGTCACCAGTCACCAGTCACCAGTCACCAAATAAATTATATCGCGGTGCTTTATAAGTTGTGCGCCGCCACCACCACTTCTCACTTCTAACTTCTCACTACACTAAAAAAGAGAGCCATCCCAATGATAGCTCTCTTTTTATATACCATATGATTACACTTTCTCGCCTTTTTGAATCCGCGCAATGGCTTCTTTGGCGGCTTTCTGAGCAGCTTCTTTTTTGTTCTTGCCCATGCCGCTTCCCATGTATTTCCCATTGATAGTGATGTCCATCCAGATGGTTTTATCATGGTCCGGACCTTCGTCGTGGGTGACAGTGTAGCGGATATCTACATCGCCGTGGCACTGCACCAGTTCTTGCAAGTCAGACTTGTAGTCATGGTCGTAGTCGCCCTGGTCGATCAGGTCCAGGAATTTCTTCATGTGCCCCAAGATGAATCGGGCTGCCACTTCGTAGTTATTATCCAGGTAAATGGCACCGATGACGGCTTCAAAGGCATCGCCCAGGATGGAGATTCGTGTCCGTCCGCCGGACATTTCTTCTCCCTTCCCCAGGCGCATATATTTCCCTACGTTAAACTTAGCGGCACATTCTGCACAGGAAGGTTTGCACACCACGCTGGCTTTCGCCCGGGTGAGTTCCCCTTCCGGCCAGGTCGGGAAGCGGAGGAAAAGGTATTCTCCGATGACCAGGTCCAGAATGGCATCGCCTAGAAATTCCAGTCGTTCATTGTCATGGATGACTTCGTTCTTATGTTCATTGGCATAGGAAGTATGAGTCAGAGCCGTATTCAGAAGCTGGGCATTCTGCACTGGAATTTCATTTTCCGCAGCAAATTTTTCTACTTCTGCCAGACGATCTCTCCGTCTCATTTCAGAGTGACTCATTCTTCATAGCGCCTCATGATGACAACTGCATTGTGACCGCCGAAACCGAAAGCATTAGACATGGTCACGTCCACTTTCATATCGACCGGGCCTTCTTTCGCATAGTTCAGGTCGCATTCCGGATCTGGTGTCTGCAGATTCAAGGTCTGATGCACTTTGTTGTGTTCGATGGAAAGTACGCAAACCACCGCTTCGATGGCACCAGCAGCGCCCAGAAGATGGCCAGTCATGGATTTGGTGGAGTTCACTACGATATCATAGGCATGCTGTCCCAGCACTTCTTTGATGGCCTTGGTTTCGTTCTTATCGTTCAGGCCGGTGGAGGTACCATGGGCATTGATGTAATCGATATCTTCTGGAGAAATACCAGCGTCCTGGATGGCATTCTTCATGCAGCGAGCAGCCAGTTCTCCGCCCGGTCTTGGAGCAGTGATATGGTAGGCATCGCCATTGGTGCCGTAGCCGATGACTTCGGCATAAATGTGAGCACCACGTTTCTTGGCGTGTTCCAGTTCTTCCAGAATGAGAACACCGGAACCTTCGCCGAGGACGAAGCCATCACGACGAACATCGAATGGGCAGGAAGCTTCTTCCGGTGGGCAATCACGGGAAGACAGGGCATGCATCGCAGCAAATCCTGCCATCGGGGTCTTGGCTACAGCCGCTTCGGTACCGCCAGCGAACATTACATCTGCATCGCCCCACTGAATCATGCGGGTTGCACGACCCAGAGCGTTGTTGCCGGAAGCACAAGCGGTTACGTCGGTCAGAACCGGTCCCTGGAGACCAAAGGTGATGGAAACCATACCGGAAGCCATGTTGGCAATCATCATCGGTACAGCAAATGGATTGACCTTGCCTGGGCCGCGTTTTTCGATACGTTCTACGGTGTCTTCCATGGTAGCGATACCGCCGATACCGGTACCAATGATGGTGCCGACCCGGTTCGGATCTTCCTGGCTCATATCCAGTTTTGCATCTTCCACTGCCATTTTCGCAGCAGCTACAGCGAACTGGGCATTTCTATCCATATGACGGACGGTCTTTCTGTCCCCTACGTATTTCACAGCGTCGAAATCTTTGACTTCCCCTGCGATTCTAACTGGGAAATCAGTGGCATCAAATTCAGTAATCGGTCCTACACCGGATTTGCCAGCCAACAGGGCATCCCAAAATGCATCTACTCCGATGCCTACAGGGGAAACAACGCCCATACCAGTGACTACAACTCTTCTTCTTTCCATTAAAGGAGCACCTCTCTTAATTAAATCTTTGGTAATTCAATAAAACAATCCATGCAATATGTTAGATTTTTAGATAATTTTTTTGTTGTTGGCTGTCAGTTGTTAGTTGGTAAGTACATTTTCCAACAAACAACTGACAACCAACAACACATTTCAAGGATAATACCTCAAAAAAACAGATCACTTCATGTAGTCCACTTTTTTGAAATATTTTCCAATATATTAGGGACTAGGGATTAGTAGCTAGGGATTAGGGATTTGAGATTGGGTGACTAGTGACTCGTGACTAGTGACTAGGAATTTGAATGGTACATTCATTTATAACCTTTTAACCCTGCCCGAAGGGCATAACCTTTTTCACTACGAAATAACACCTAAAGCCTCTACTTCCATACCGCCAACTCTATTCATATGGTTTTGCCGGAGAGGAATTCCTCTCCGGCCTTCCCTTATGATTTCTATACAAGCTAGAAATTACTGCTGGCTGTCGATGTAGTCTACAGCGTTCTTTACAGTTTTGATCTTTTCAGCAGCATCGTCCGGAATTTCGATATCGAATTCTTCTTCGAATGCCATGATCAGTTCAACGATGTCGAGGGAATCAGCGCCCAGGTCGTCGATAAAAGTGGAGTCGATGGTAACATCAGCTTCGCTAACGCCCAGCTGGTCAACAACGATTTTCTTTACTCTGTCAAAAGTGCTCATCTCTAGTTTCACCACCTTTCTATATGATTTGTACCCTATAGATTATATTACATAACCATCCCGCCGTCTACCTTTAAAACTTGTCCAGTGATATAACTTGCATCTTCGGACGCAAGGAAGCACACTGCATTGGCAACGTCTTCAGCCAGGCCCATACGACCCAGCGGAATGGACTGAAGCATCATTTCTTTATTCTTTTCTGGAATCACTTCGGTCATGTCGGTGGCAATGAAACCTGGAGCGACCGCATTGACGCGAATATTTCTTCCAGCCAATTCTTTGGCAGTGGCTTTGGTGAGGCCGATAACGCCTGCTTTGGCAGCGGCATAGTTGGCCTGTCCAGCGTTCCCCATGATACCTACTACAGAAGCGATATTGATGATAGCGCCTTTTTTCTTTCTCATCATCATCTGCGCAGCTGCTTTGGTGGTGAGGAAATCACTCTTCAGGTCCGTGGAAATCACAGCGTCCCAGTTTTCTTCTTTCATGCGAAGCAGAAGGCCATCGCGAGTGATACCTGCGTTATTGACAAGTACGTCCAACTGACCAAATTCTTCTTTGATGGTTTTGAAAATGCGATCCACATCTTCGGACTTGGACACATCGCCCTGGATGGTGAAAGCCTGTCCGCCAGCAGCGATGATTTCATCTTTTGCGGCTTCCGCAGCAGCCTGGCTGCCTGCATAGTTCACAGCGACGGCATAGCCTTTGGCAGCCAAAGCCAATGCAATGGCTTTGCCAATCCCACGGGATGCCCCGGTGACAAGAGCAGTTTTTGTTACGTTTTCCATGGATTATTCTCCTTTCAGAGCCTGGATGACTTCGTCAATGGTTGCCACATCTTCTGCGTGATGGGTCGGAATCGAACGGTCAATCTTTCTCATGAAACCGGAAAGAACGGTGCCAGGGCCAGCTTCGACAGCGCAGTCCATGCCGCCAGCAATCATGTTACGGATGGAATCATCCCAATGTACTGCATGAGCAGCCTGTTCCACCAAGTTCTTTCTGATTTCGTCCGCTTTGGTTTCTTCTTTGGCATTCACGTTAGCTACCACAGGAATGGTAGTGTCGTGGATGTCAATCTTGTCCAGCACTTCTTTCAGACGAGCGGCAGCCGGTTCCATCAATGTAGAATGGAACGGAGCGCTGACCTTCAGCATGATCGCACGGCGAGCGCCAGCTTCTTTCATGCCTACGCAAGCCTTTTCGACCGCTGCAGTAGCCCCAGCGATAACCACCTGTCCAGGACAATTGAAGTTGACAGCCTGTACGGGCAAAGTATCAGTGGAAACAGAAGCGCACACTTCGACGATTTTTTCCGGAGCCAGGCCAATGACAGCTGCCATGCCGCCTTCTCCCAGCGGTACAGCTTCCTGCATGAACTTACCACGAAGGTGTACGGTATTTACGGCATCGGCAAAGGAAATCGCTCCAGCAGCCACCAAAGCGGAATATTCGCCCAAGCTGTGACCAGCTGCGATGTCTGGAGTGAGGCCGTGTTCCTTCAAGACCTGCCATACGCACACACTGGCGGTCAGAATGGCTGGCTGGGTGAATTCGGTCTTCATCAGTTCTGTGTCTGGGCCTTCAAACATCATCTGAGAAATAGAAAATCCCAGTGTGTCATCTGCTTCATGAATCAATTTTTTGACAGAATCATATTTTTCATACAGATCCTGTACCATTCCTACCTTCTGGGAACCCTGCCCTGGGAAGAGAAATGCTGTTTTCATTGGTTAAGCCTCCTATAGCTTTATATACAATAGGTATGTAATCCAGTCGTATGAGTGCGAAGTGCGTAATGAAGGCCGGCGAGCGCATCGAATTACTCTTAATAGGCTATACTCAAATAGTACACACCTTTTCTGTATGCTCGCCGATTATTGTCCTCACTCATTCTATAAAAATGGGGTATTGGGGCGCTTTATGAATTGTGCGCCCCTTCCTTCACTACGCACTACTCACTTCGCACTACGCACTGCTTTTAATTCCATTTCATTACATCGCAGCCCCAGGTGAGACCGGCACCGAAGCCGGTGAGGACTACGTAGTCGCCGCGTTTCACGCGACCGGCTCTGACCACTTCGTCCAGTGCGATACCGACGGAAGCGGCAGATGTATTGCCATAGCGGTCTACATTGACATACATATGGTCCGCCGGAAGGGCCAACCGTTTCGCAATGGCCTGGATAATGCGGTTATTGGCCTGGTGGGCAATGAACATATTGATATCTTCTTTAGTAATGCCTGCCTTTTCCAAGGTTTTCGTGGTGGTGGCACCCATATGACGGACAGCGGCTTTGAATACTTCCGGTCCTTCCATATGGATATAAATACGGCCCGAATCGATGGCTCTGTGGGTCACCGGTTCTGCCACGCCGCTGGCAGGGATATTCAAAATCTTTCCTAAGCTGCCATCGCTGCCCAGGTCAGACGCTAGAAGGCCATAACCTTCATCCACTTCCCCAATCACTGCAGCGCCTGCCCCATCACCGAAGAGGATACAAGTGCCACGATCTTCCCAGTTCACCAGGCGGGACAAAATTTCGGCACCGATGATGAGGATGTGCTTGTACATGCCGGCTTTGACCAGGTTCGATGCCAATGCTACGGCGTAAATATAACCGGAGCAGCCAGCGGAAATATCCATGGCCCCTGCGTGCTTGCAGCCCAGTTTATCCTGCACCATGCAAGCGGTGGATGGTACCACATAATCCGGAGAAGCAGTGGCAACGATGATGTAATCAATATCGTCAGGCGTCACTTTTGCCATGTCCATGGCCTGTTTTGCTGCTTCCACACAAAGGTCAGATGTGGTCTGATTCTTTGCGGCGATGTGACGGGTTTCGATGCCTGTACGGGTACGAATCCATTCATCGCTGGTTTCTACCATTTTTTCAAGATCTGCATTGGTCAGAATCTTCTCCGGCGCATAATGCCCGGTGCCCAAGATTCCGGCAGAACGTAATTCACTCATATATGTAATAGGTCCTTTCTCATAACGGTTAACGGTTGACAGTTAACGGTTAACGGTTTACTGTAAACTGTCAACCGTTAACTATTCCGTTTTCATCTGCTTCAGCGTATCCATGACAATCTGGTCCAGATGTTCACGGCATACGTCTTCTGCCATATGGATGGCATTCTTAATGGCCTTCGCTTTGGAGGCGCCGTGGCAAATGAGCAAACCGCCTTTGATGCCCAAAAGCGGTGCGCCGCCGTATTCGGCATAGTCCAAACGCTTGACCATGTATTTCTTCAATGCCGGTTTCAAAAGGAGCCCGCCGATTTTGGCCAGGATACCCCCTTTATACACCGCATCTTTCAAGAGAGAAGCCACTAGCTTGCCGGCTCCTTCTCCAAATTTCAAAACCACATTGCCAGTGAAACCGTCAGTGACAACCACATCAAATTCACCGGTCATGACGTCTCTCCCTTCGGCGTTTCCTGCAAAAGGAATGACATTTTGATTTCTCAGAATTTCATTGGCTTCTGCCACCAGAGGACTCCCTTTGGTGATTTCTTCGCCGATATTCAAAAGACCAATTTTCGGATGGGCAATACCAGCCACTTTCGTAGCGTAGATGTACCCCAAAAGGGCATTTTGCACATAGGTTTCTACTTTCGGCTGGGCGCTGGCACCAGAATCGATCAGATAGGTGTAACCACCTTTCTGGTTCGGAATCGGTGTCAGGATGGCCGGCCGTTCTATGCCTCTAATACGACCAATACCCAAAAGACCTGCGGTCACAGCAGCGCCGGTAGAACCAGGAGCCACCAGAGCCCCACATTCGCCGCTCTTCACCAACCGTGCGCCAACAGAAACGGAAGCATCCTTCTTTTTGCGGTATGCCATGCCGGGATGTTCTCCCATTTCGATGACTTCAGATGCATGATGAATCTCAATCAGTGGATTTTTGTCTTCGTGGTTCTGTACCAGAATCGGGCGAATCTGCTCTTCATCGCCTACCAGCACCACAGGAATTTTCCATTCCCGTACCGCTTGGATCGCTCCTAGTACAATTTCCAACGGCGCAAAATCTCCCCCCATAGCATCGACAGCTATTTTATCCATGGGACGCCTCCATTATTTCAAAATTTCCATAATAAACTTTGCACGGAAAACTTCTTCCTCCCCGGCAAAGAAACTGATATAAATATGTTTTTTATTTCCTCTAACCAACACAATGCGGCCTTTCATGACCAAAGCAGTCCCTGGCGTGACAGGTACTTTATATTTGATATTTCCTACTTGGGTCGATGCAAAAGACACGCCTGCCAACGACTCGGCAAAGGAAGCAGAAGCACCATACAGCTTTTCTGCAGACACCATGCCAGCCCCATTGGCCATATCTTCATTGGTCTGAAACAAACCGACAGCTTTGACGCCCACTTCCAAATCCAGAATCCGAATGCCCCCTTGAGGGTCATTGCCATGACCGGCTACCAAGTGTTCTACCCGGTCTCTCATTTGTGGAATGCCCAAAATCTGTCTATCCAGACGAATGGTGGCAGCAGATACAGAAAATTTCTCTGCCAGATCCCCATCTGTCAGACATGGATTTTGGCGAAGTAGATTCTGTATGGCAATTCGTCTATCATTTTTATCCATCTTCATTTTTCTGCTCATTTTATCACCTGCTGATAATACTATACCACAACGTGTCAACTCCTGCACGCGAAAGGTGACGTTTGTGAGACATGAAATACAATTTTTTCTTTTTTCGGAAATCAAAATCCTATCTGATTTCTCTATTTTGTCGGATGAAATAGTGTAAATAGAGGGCGACGAAAGAAGAAATAAAAAAAATTTTCCTTCCTTTTTGGTCTCTTTCACGAGAGTACCCGGTCAGAGGGCTTGCTTTTGAAAACTGTCAAATCCACCTATTTTACTGACATTTTTAAGTACCAGTTTTTATCAGCAGGTGATAATTCAAACATGTATTTCTTTGTGTTTAAATTAAATTCAACTTCTTTTTCAAAATTTTTCATTGACTTATTTCATGACATAGCATAAACTACAGTAAATACAGGATATCTTACATTTGATAATTTGTCAAACATGAATTTAAAAACGTATATTTTTTATCAGCCATTGTATCCTATCTATTTGTTGTTAGTTGTTTGTTGCTGGTTGTTAGAGAATCCAAACAACAGACAACCAACAACAAACAACCATCTAGAAAACTACTCCTATATGGGGTAATTCTATACTAAGGAGAGAAAAACATGACATTACCGAAATTACATATTGGAAATCTGACCGCTGATGTGCCGATCGTACAGGGCGGCATGGGGATTGGCGTCAGCCTGTCGGGCCTGGCCAGTGCCGTAGCCAATGAAGGTGGCGTAGGCGTCATCTCAGCCGCAAACATTGGATTCAATGAACCGGATTTCCGTACCCATACCATTGAAGCCAATCTTCGGGCCATCAAAGAACAACTTCGGATTGCCAAAGAAAAAGCCAAACGGGGCCTCATCGGCATGAACATCATGTGGAAAGGCCAGCACTACGAAGACTATGCCCGCTGCGCTGCCGAAAATGGCGCGGACATCATTTTCTCCGGTGCCGGACTGCCGGCGGACCTGCCGGCTTGCGTCGAAGGAACCGATACCAAAATCGCTCCGATCGTAGGCTCCCCGAAAGCGGCTCGTGTCATTTTGAAACTGTGGGAACGTCACCACCACCGCACGGCCGACATGGTGGTCATCGAAGGACCAAAAGCCGGCGGACACCTGGGCTATACCAGAGAACAGGTAAAAGAACACGAACATGACGGCTATGAAAATGAAATCAAAGAAATTCTGGACGTGGTCAAAGAATTTGAAGACAAATTCAAGAAAAAAATTCCTGTCATTTTCGGCGGCGGTGTTTTCTCCAAAGAAGATATCCAGCACTATCTCTCCCTGGGCCTTTCGGGTGTACAGATGGCTACCCGCTTTGTAGCTACCAAGGAATGTGATGCATCGGAAGCCTTTAAAAATATGTACGTCAACGCCAAGAAAGAAGACGTCACCATCGTACAGAGCCCGGTACACATGCCAGGCCGCGCCCTGCTGAATCCTTTCGTCAAAGAAGTGATGCAGCACCGCATCGCCCCCACCAGCTGCTTCCACTGCCTCAAAACCTGTGACCCCAGAACCACCCCGTATTGCATCACCATGGCCCTCATCCGTGCCGTTCGTGGTGACGTGGATCACGGACTGGTCTTCTGCGGTGCTAACGCATGGAAGATTGATAAAATTGTGTCCGTACATGAACTGATCCAGGAACTTACTAGTGATTAATTGGTGACTGGTGACTGGTGACTCGTGACTAGTAGCTAGTGGCTAGGCCCTAGGGATTAGGAAATAGGAAATTTAAAACGCTTGAGTAAAGTTGAAATGCTTTGCTCAAGCGTTTTTATTTGCAGGTTGCTCAAGTGGCTTAGGTTTCTCAAGTTTCTCAGGTTCTCCGAATGTGCCTCTCACTGTTTCCGTCATTTCAACCGATGGGATTTGGAAATACATAGAAAGACAAATTCTTGCGTAAAGTAGATGTGCTTTGCTCAGGCGTTTTTGCAGGTTGCCCAAGTGGCTCAAGTTACTCATGTTTCTCAGGTTCTCCGAATGTGACTCTCTCCGTTTCCGTCATTTCGACCGACGGGATTTGTGCTTGACGATTCTATCGTGTAGTCCAGTTCTATGTTGAACAAAAGTGGAGAAATCTAAAAGCACTAGCGGTATTCTTTCCAACTGAATAGAGCCGTAACGGTATTTCTTAGTTGGAATCTTTACCGCTGGAGGTTTGAGATTTCTCCACTTCTGTCCAACATAGTACCGGACTACCCTGCTGGGTCAGTAAGCATAAATCCCATCGGTCGAAATGACGCTATAGATGATCATGCTAGCGTCTTTTCTAATCCCCAGGGCCTAATCCCCAGCCACTAATAATCCCATTGTAACTTGCGTCCACAAGCCCTTTCCGCTGGTGCTGCGAGATTTCTCCACTCAGGGGCAATGCTGTTAAGTTAAGAATTTGAGGCAATAAGCATGATTCCGCTTGTGATTAAAGGTTACTCAGGTTTCTCAAGTTGCTGAGGTTGCTCAGGTTCTTCGAATGTGCCGATAGATGCTGGCGTTATCATCTCATTCAGGAAACCT
Organism: Dialister sp. UBA734; assembly: GCA_002297935.1. Classification (GTDB taxonomy): domain Bacteria; phylum Bacillota; class Negativicutes; order Veillonellales; family Dialisteraceae; genus Dialister. The sequence goes on along the minus strand of DBLC01000032.1, from coordinate 56 downwards.
GAGAAACTTGAGGGTCCTGAGCAACCTGAGAAACTTCGTCACGAAAGGAATCATTA
>DBLC01000037.1:4162-16766 GCA_002297935.1 Dialister sp. UBA734 | reverse complement strand
GAGAAACTTGAGAATCCTGAGCTACCTATAAGAAAGAACATTTCCTCTCGTCATCACTTCAGGATGCCAGCGAAGAAACTCTTCTGTGGGGCCAAAGAAATTTTGCTTTCCGTCCGCCAGGTACAGAATCTGATTCACTTCTTGCAATACCCGAGGCAAATCGTGGGACACCATCAAGATAGTCAATCCCAATTCACGGCTGCACCGCTGTAGCATGGTATACATCTCTTCGGTGATATGCGGATCCAGTCCGGTCACCGGTTCATCCAGAGCCAATAGGTGACTCCCTGCCGCCAAGGCCCGTGCCAGCAAGACCCGCTGCTGCTGCCCGCCGGNNTGGGGTCAAGCCCGGAAACAGGTTCGTCCATGAGCAGCATTTTTCGGGTAGCGCACAGGGCGCGGGCAAGCAATACCCGCTGCTGCTGCCCGCCGGATAATTCTCTAAAAGACCGATTTCGTAAAGAATCCAGATTCAAAAAAGAAAGCATCTGGTCCGCATAGTCTTTATCTTGTTTCCTATATATATAAGGAAAAGATAACTGACTGATCCGGCCCGACAGAACCACCTCCCACACGCTGGCAGGAAAATCTTTTTTCATGGTCTGTTGCTGTGGCAAATAGCCGATCCCTCGATTCCGACTTTTCTCTTTGAAAAGAATTTGGCCTGCCGACAGATGTTTCAGCCCCAAAATCCCTTTCAGCAGTGTGCTTTTCCCAGAACCATTTTCACCAATAATTCCCAGATAATCTCCTTGCTTGACAGTGAAATTGACATCTCGAAGCACCGTATTTCCTTCATAGGAAAAAGACACCTGCCGACATTCCAAAAGATTCATTTAATTCAAAGCCTCCTTCAAGGTTTTTACGTTCTGATTCATCAAATCCACATAGGTCACGCCAGCATCGAAATCTTTCTGTGTCACGTTATGAATGGAATTCAAAAGCAAATCTTTCGCCCCCGTAGCATCTGCAATGGAACGGCTCATCTGCTGGTTGGACATTTCGATGTGGAAAACCACCGGAATTTTGTCTTCCTTCACTTTATCCACCAAGAACGCAATGGTCTTCGGATTGGCTTCTGTATCCTTAGAGCATCCAGGGAACGCGCCGTAATATTTCAAACCATATTCTTTGACAAAGTACAGGAAAGGGAAACGATCCCCTACGATAATTTCTTTCCGAGCGGCATGGTCAATCACGTCACGGAAATTGTTGTCCAAAGTGGTCAGCTCTTTCACATAGGCGTCCGCATTTTTCTGGTAATCAGCGGCGTGGTCACTATCCAACTTAGAAATAGAATCACTGAGTTTTTTAACAATCACAATCGCATTGGCAGGGGAAGTCCATACATGTTCATCCATTTCTGGACCTTCTTCCTCATCCCCATCGCCGCTTTCTTTTTCTTCTGGCTGCATCCCTTCCGGATGTTCCTCTTCAGACAACTTCACCGCATCCATCATTTTGAAGACCGCTTCCGGTTTCTTACCAGCCGATTCGAGCACCTTCCCGACATATTCATCCGAATCGCCGCCGGTATAAACCAACAGGTCACTATCAGCGATTTCCTTCAAATCTTTTGGGGAAGGAGAAAAACTATGAATATCTGTCCCCGGTTTCACCAACATGGTCACTTCCCCATGATCTTTCACAATATGACGAACAAAATCATAACTAGGGAAATTGGTGCACACAATGTGCAACTTCTTCGCCGGTGCAGCAGAACCAGCAGACGCCGCTGCATTTTTATCGGTTGTGCAGCCGGTCAAAGCCGCAGCTCCCAAAAGACAAGACACAAAGACCACAAAGGCCATCCATAACTTTTTCACTATGATCACTCCTTACTGTATATTTTTTTTGAAACATAGAAATATATACGATAAACAGGTATAGCCTGGTTGTTGACTGCTGGTTGTTGGTTGTTGGTTGTCGGTTAACAGTTAACGGTTGACGGTCCACGGTTATTAAGAAAGCACGGATTGAATCAAAGAGTTTGAAATAAAAAAAGTAAGCGTTGGCAGTTATTGGTTGCACGTTGTTTGTTGCTTGGAGGATAATGACAAACAACACACAACCAACAACGGCCAACAAAAAACAAGTGTCTACAAATTTGCGATATTTTCGCAAATCGAATGTTATTATAGCCACGTCTTTTCTTCTTGTCAATAGATTTGCGAAAATTTCTCAAATTAAAAAGAGGACCTTTTCGAAAAAGAATCCTCTTTTGATGATATTGCTATTCTTTTGTTACTCGAACTTCCCACCTAAAAAATCATTTACGCGGATAGAATCTATGACCGAGTGCCATACATACAGCTAACAATGCTTGTCTGTTAGCCTTGTATGTGAACGCCCCAGACGCTCTGCCTCATTTCATACCACATTTCTTTCTTATTGCCTTGGGGAATACAACAAAGATTCTTCGACACGCCCTTCGGGCGGCTCAGAATGACGCTGGTAAGAAAGGTCTTTTGATTCATTGGTGCTACTACGGCTTCTCTGTTAGCCTCGATTTTGCTTACAATCGTTCTTTTCTACTCTCTAGCCGAACTCGCTTCTTTATGTCATTCTGAGCCGGCCAACGGCCGTGTCGAAGAATCTTTGTGTTATTCCTTGGGGCTATTTGTTTTGCTTATGGTATGAAATGAGACTTCCCGTTTTAGTATGCTTTCCAGTGAAACTATTTCTCCATTGGGCACAAAATATAAAATGTCCTATGAAATCGCAATATTTCTTTGATTTTATCGATATTTCTAGTAGATCTCAAGTTGGGAAGTTTGCGTTGCCAGCGACTAGTTGCCAGTGACGGAGATTCAAACAACCAACAACTAACAACCAACAACCATGATCCATATTTCTATGAATTTGAATGTTTCTTCTGACAATCTTTGCACAATCCATAAATGGTGGTTTGTCCCACATTCATTTGGAACTGGTCATTTCCTTGGAGAGCTTTGTTCAAAGATTCCGCCGTTCCATGATCCACATGGGATGTTTTCCCGCAGCACAAACAAGTCATATGCAATTCATGCTGGCAAGCCTCGGCCCCCACATAGCGATACTTCGTTTCCTGCCCCTCCACGGACGCAGACTTCAAAATCAGCCCCGCTTCCGCCAAAGAAGCCAAATTCCGATACACCGCACTAAGACTGACCGCCGCCGTCTCGTCCTGATTCATTTTCTCCAGAATTTCTTTGGCCGAAAAAGAACAATCTGGATGGTCGTTAAAAAACTGAAATAACCGTTTCCGTTGATTTGTCATGTACATAGAATCACCTCATTTGATTTCCATCTTATAGCAACCATAAGAAAATTGCAAATGAGAATGAGAAAAATAGGAATTTGGGATTAGTAGCTAGGCCCTAGGACATGTGGTGAAATGTTGTTGGTTGTTAGTTATCGGTTGTTTGGTCCCAACAACAAACAACTAACAACCGTAAGCAATCACTAATCCGATTTTATTCGAGGGAAACGCTGATTTAATCAAAGAGTTTGAAATCATATGAATTTTTATCCAAAGCATGATTAAATCAGTGTTTCCCTAGTTGAAATTTAAATTAACGAGCAGCTACTAATATAGCACTACAAAGAAGCACGGTTGTCCCTTGATGACCATAATGATGACCACCGCTAATCGGCAACAGCGCTTTTCACAGCTTTCCGGAGAAAGTGCTACCTCTAGGTTCGGTCGTAGCAGCCTGAACATCAGGAATTGGTGCTAGATAGGACTTCCATGCTTCTTTATGTAATAATTTCATTTTCAGCTTCTCTGCGGGCCCGCTGATTGGCTGGGATTGGAAAGCAGAAACCTTAAATTTATACCGTCTCTCCTCTTGGCTACCCAGTCCTTAAGGTTCGTACTTCTGGATTGCCTAAGCTGAGATGGGTATTCCGGAAAGATTTTTTCCCTCTCCATCTATATAGTAGATTCATCTTTCCCATTCGGAACATTTCCTATGGTATAATACAAAAAAATCACGACCAGGAGTTATATGATGGATCTTTCTAAAATTTCTTACTTTCTAAAAGCTGCAGAACTAGAAAATTTTACCCAAGCGGCTATGACATGCCATATCGCCCAAACCACCATGAGCAAATACATCGCTTCTTTGGAAAAAGAAATCGGTGTCCCCTTATTTGTCCGAGACCATAGAGAAGCTCACTTAACAGCAGAAGGCCGTACCTTTTATCAAGGGATCACCGCCATTGTTAAGGACTATGAAAATCTCCTTCATTCTCTCCATCCCACCCAAGAAATTCATCTAGGCATGGCTTTGCAAGAATACGTAGAAGTCCCTTTACTGAAAGATTTTCAGAAAGCCTATCCGAAAATACCACTTTACTTTAGTTTCAAGCAAGAAAAAGAACTGCAAGATGACCTGTCTCATCACCAAATCGATGGACTGATTTCCCCTGATGCCATTTCCCCATCAGAAGGGATGTACCATGTAGTGCTCTTCCCCTTCAGCCAATCTTTCGTTTGTTCCCAGTCCTTATGGAATACGTACCAAACCATTCCTGCTATTCTTCCACACACACCTCTCATTACCAAAACAGAGAACCCGCTCTATCATAACCAATGCCAAAATCGATTTCAGCAAGGCTTTGGAAATACATTTTCCCAAGTGATCACTTGTCATACTTTGGCAGAACAGCTCCTTCGGATTAGTTTATCCCAAGGCTTTGCCATTCTCCCACTTTCTTCAGAAAACACCTATGATGATCTATCGGTGCATCCCCTTCCTTCCATTTTTGATGAATCCATTCTTCTTTCCTATGCCCCCACTCATATATCCCCCGCTTTTGCGGTACTTCTACAATTTATCCATGAAAAAAAGTGCTGATAGCAGCACTTTTTTTCTTTTTTATTGCTTTTTCTTCTATGTTATCATCTTGACAGTATAAAAAAGATTCTAATGGTTCTTAGGGTTCTTAAGAACCTTTTCCAAGAAAGAGATCTCTACATATTTCGCTTAATGTAACAGTATTGCTAATTTCTAGGGCCTAGCTACTTATCCCTAGCTACCAGCCATCACTATAACAAAAGGAACGTAACAAAATGATCCAAACCAATCTCACCGAAGGGCCGCTTTTCAAAAAGATGATGGCCTTTGCCATTCCCTATCTCGCCGCCTGCTTTTTACAAACCTTCTACGGCATGGCCGATTTATTTATCACCGGATGTTTCAATGGTGCCGTGCCGGTCACCGCCGTTTCCATCGGCAGTCAAGTGATGCACATGCTGACCGTCATGATTGTAGGCCTTGCCATGGGCAGCACCATTTCCATCGGTCATGCCTTAGGCGCGAAAAAGAAGAGCGCCATTTCTCTTTATGTAGGAAATACGATTTGTCTCTTTTCGTTTTTAGCCATCATTTTCACCGCCATTCTTCTCTTTGCCACCGATGGCATCATCGCCATTCTGTCTACACCCGTGGAAGCGATTGCTGAAACGAGAAAATATCTTCTTCTCTGTTTTGCCGGCCTCCCCTTCATTGTGGCCTATAATGTCATTGCCAGTATCTTTCGCGGATTGGGCGACACGAAGCATCCCATGTACTTTGTGGCCTGTGCGGGACTCATCAATATCGTACTGGATTATATCTTAATCGGTCCTTATGGCATGGGCGCCGCCGGTGCTGCCGTGGCTACGGTTCTCTCTGAAGCCATTTCGGTGCTCCTGGCAGGACTCTATCTGTATCATGCCCCGCTGGGATTCACTCTTTCCAAGAAAGATCTGTCTCCTGATTGGTACCCCCTCCGCCAGCTGCTCCACATTGGCCTTCCCATTTCTTTTCAAGATGGATTGATTCAAATTTCCTTTCTCATCATCACCATCATTGCCAATAGCCGCGGCGTCGAAGTGGCTGCTGCGGTAGGTATCGTAGAAAAAGTCATCGGCTTCCTCTTCCTAGTTCCGTCTGCCATGCTATCCACCGTAGCGGCCACAGCAGCACAAAATGCAGGGGCGGGACACCACGAACGGGGCCGACGGGGCATGTACTACGCCATGGCCGTCTGCACCGTCTTTGGATTCCTCTGTATCGCCTTTGTGCACGGGAAAGCTGAATGGGTAGTTTCTCTCTTCGTTCCCCATGAAGCAGAAGTCATTCGACTAGGCGGCGAATATTTTCGTTCTTACGTGTGGGACGTCCTTTTTGCCGGTTTTCAATTCTGCTATAGCGGCTATTTCAGCGCCTACAAGAAATCCATGTATTCCTTCTTCCACAACATGGTCTCCACCTGCACCACTCGCATCCCCCTCACCTACGCCGCAGCGGTTCTCTTCCCCACCACCCTCTATCCCATGGGCTGGGCATCGCCGTTAGGATCGCTGCTATCGACGATGATTTGTTTATTGTTGTATCGTCATTTGAGAAAAGGGGATACTCGATGATTTCGCTGTTCTAACATATTTCGTTAACCGCTAGCAAAAAGGTTATACTCTATGATTCCGTTGCTTTAACATATTTCACTAACGGCCAGTGAAAAGGTTATGATTCTTATGAAAACGTTTTCATAGCAATGCAAAATACCGCTACTATCAAGGTTATAAAGGGTTACGTTCTTTCCACATAACCTTTTATAACCTTGATAGTAGCGGTATTTTATTATTGTTTATATTTTGAACGAGGCAGAGTAATAACCTTTACACTAGCCGTTAACGAAGAATGTTAAACAACGTCAGCATAGAGTATAACCTTCCCCTGATATGTTAGATAAATGATATCAGTTAGTAAGACTTCTCAACGGCGCTGGAATTTTTCCTCCACGAGCGATGAATTCGTCAGCTTTGAATTTGCTGATATCCATCACCGGTGCATAGCCCATGAGTCCGCCAAATTGAACCATATCGCCTGGTTTCTTTCCTAGAACCGGAATGAGGCGGGTTGCGGTGGTCTTGTTATTGATCATGCCGATAGCGGCTTCATCGGCCAAAATGGCAGACAGAGTGGACGCGGTGGTATCGCCTGGTACGGCAATCATGTCGAGGCCCACGGAGCAAACGCAAGTCATGGCTTCCAATTTTTCCAAGCACAAGCTGCCTCTCTGGACCGCTTCAATCATGCCCAAGTCTTCGCTGACCGGAATGAAGGCGCCGGACAAGCCGCCCACGCTGGAGGATGCCATGAGACCGCCTTTCTTTACCGCATCGTTCAGAAGGGCCAAAGCGGCTGTGGTTCCTGGACCGCCGCAGCTTTCCAGACCCATTTCTTCCAGTACCTGCGCCACGCTGTCGCCTACAGCGGAAGTCGGTGCCAATGACAAGTCCACGATGCCAAAGGGGGCATGGAGACGCTCGGAAGCGGCTTCTGCCACCAGTTGACCCAGACGGGTAATCATGAAAGCGGTATTTTTAATGGTCTTTGCTACCACTTCAAATGGGGCGCCTTTCACATCTTCCAAGGCTCTCTTCACAACCCCTGGACCAGAAACGCCTACATGAATGGCCGTATCGCCCTGGGTCACCCCATGGAACGCACCAGCCATGAATGGATTGTCTTCTACGGCATTGCAGAATTCCACCAATTTCGTGCAGCCATAGGCATCCTGGTCTTTGGTGAGTTCAGCGGTCTTCTTCACCGTTTCGCCCATGAGCTTCACCGCATCCATATTGATCCCCGCTTTGGTGGAACCAACAGCCACAGAACTGCAAATGCTCTTGGTAGCAGCCAAAGCTTCTGGAATGGATGCAATCAGTTTTTTATCCGACGTAGACATGCCGCGATCCACCAGAGCAGAGAAACCGCCCAGGATATCTACGCCTACCGCATCGGCGGCTTTTTGCAGCGTTTCTGCAATGGGTACAAAGTTGGACGTAGACAGCCCGCCGGTCACCAAAGAAATCGGGGTGACAGAAATACGGCGATTGATGATCGGCACGCCGTATTCTCTAGAAATATCATGGCTGACTTCTGTCAAATGTTCTGCTTTCTGACAGATGGTATCATAAATCTTCGTGCACAATGTCTTTTCATCATCAGACACACATCCCAAGAGAGAAATGCCCATGGTGATGGTACGCACATCCAGTTTGTTCTGGTCAAACATACGCTCCGTGGCCAGAATATCTTCTATATCAAGCATAATGACTCCTTATGGTTCTATTTAATAACTTCCTATGTGAAATAATGCGTAATGCGAAGTGCGTAGTGCGTAATTGTGGTGCGGCGCACATCATTTGGAAGCGCCGCGAATATTATATAAATTGACTATATCATCCTATTTCCCATATAAAAGGGGTATTGGGGCGCTATATAAATTTGATGCGCCCCTTCCACCATTACGCACTACGCACTTCGCATTACGCACTGTAAAACTCTTTAGGTAAGCCTCACTATCTTAGATTCGATGCATAGCGTAGAAAATATCGGCCAGCTGGGCTCTCACGTCTACGCCCAGTTCTTTGCCCAGTTCGCCCATTTCATCCTGAATCTGTTTCAGGGAGCCATTGGCTTTTTCCATATCACAAATCAAGACCATGTCAAAGATCCCATCCAGAATGGTCTGAGAAATATCAAGAATATTAATATTTTCCTTTGCCAGAAGCTTTGCCACACCGGCTACAATCCCTACGCGGTCAGCCCCAATAACGGTGATAACGATTTTCTTCATGCCCATATCCTCCCTGATTGTTATCAAAATATGTATTATACCAATTAACAATGGTGTTATATAATTATAACATATGCGGATAAGTAGAATAAAAAGGATTTATAAATTATGGGTTGGAGTGACTGGTGACTCGTGACTAGGAGTTAGGGATTGGGGAAATATGGCACTGTCCGTAGAGGCATTAGCGTCTTATCTCCCCCGTCGGGGGAGAACACAAGAGGGGGCTGCTCTAGCGATATACTTCGCTATGAACATATCACGCGAACTCGGTGACATCCACCGTAGCGAGCAAATGGCTAAGTGCGTTTGCACTTTCTTAGTGGGGTCCATTCAAATGAATAAAGCCGTAACGGGATGGTTTCAGCTAATACATTTACCGCTACTGCTTTGAGATTTCTCCACTTCTGTCCAACATAGTACCGAACTGCTCTGAATCTGCATCAAGCACAAATCCCATCGGTCGAAATGACGCTAGAAATAATACGGATATCCTTAACTGAATGACATTGCCCCGACAGTGGCGATAAGATGCTAGTGCCGCTGCAGATAGAATCATATTTCCTAATCCCCAGGGCCTAGCCACTAATCCCTAATCCCCCAGTCACCAGTCACCAAAATAATATTACACTTATTTCGTAATAAATTAACTATATCATTGAATTATTAATTAAAAAGCGTATAATATGAGCATACTGAATGTAGTATGTTCTAATTTCTTACTTTAAAGGAGAAAATATGCCACATTTAAAGTATATTTCCTGGAATGTCAATGGCCTTCGGGCTTGTATGAAAAAAGGATTTATGGACACTTTTCAGTCCTTAGATGCCGATTGTTTCTGCTTACAGGAAACGAAACTGCAGCCTCACCAGATTGAACTGGATCTGCCGGGATACCACCAGTATTGGAACAGTGCGGTCAAAAAGGGCTATAGCGGCACCGCCCTTTTCACTAAAGAAGAACCACTGTCCGTCACATACGGGCTTGGCATCGAAGAGCACGACCAGGAAGGTCGGCTCATCACCGCAGACTTTGGTACCCATTATCTTATCACCTGCTACACCCCAAACAGCCAACGAGGATTGGCACGGCTGGACTATCGCATGGCTTGGGAAACAGAAATGATTGCGTACTTGAAAAAGCTGTCTAGTGAAAAGCCGGTCATCCTTTGCGGCGACCTCAATGTGGCCCACGAGGAAATCGATCTGGCCAATCCGGCCTCGAATCACAAAAACGCCGGATTCAGTGATGAAGAACGAAATAAAATGACCGAACTGTTATCCGCTGGTTTCACCGACAGTTTCCGTTTCCTCTATCCCGATAAGAAAGAGGCTTACTCCTGGTGGAGCTATTTTGCTAAATCCAGAGAAAGAAATATCGGATGGAGAATCGACTATTTCATCGTGTCCAATGCTCTGCAAAGCCATATCGAAGAAGCGGCTATCCATCCAGAAATCCTTGGCAGCGATCATTGCCCGGTGGAATTGGATATTACGTTGTAGATGACACAGACAGTGCGTCACTATCTATGAAAAAGCTAAATGTTACAAATTTCTCAGGTTACTCAGGATTCTCAAGTTTCTCAGGTTGGTCGAATGTGCCGACAACGCCAGAGAAACATAAAAGAGCCCCTTCCTCAGGAAGGGGCAGGCTCGCTTGCGAGCCGGGGATAGGCCGACGAAGAAGAGATGTATGTCAAGCCGCCTTCGCAGAGTGCCTACATAGAAAGGTTGCTCAAGTTTCTTAGGTTTCTTAGGTTTCTCGAACGAGCCGATGACGCTAGCTTCTATAGGCACATTTTTGGAACCTGAGCAACCTGAGCCACTTGAGAAACCTAGAATTACTAGCGGAATCATTCCTGCTGACGCAAATTTTTAACATAACAGCATCCCCTAGTCACCAGTCACCAAATACCATAATGCGGCGCTTCCAAATTTGATGCGCCGCCACCACCATTTCTCACTTCTAACTTCTCACTTCTAACTGCACTTAAAGGAGGTGTTTCCATGGTCAATGAACAAGAGCCTTATATTTCTGTGGTAGAAAAGAAACCACCCAAAAGCAGTTTGCATAACCAAGTCTTGTCCGATTCATTGACATTTATCACCCTGCCTGTTTTTTCGGCGCTGATTTTGATCGCCATCTTACTCATTTATGATATGAGCCAAAGGGAACCGCTGGACCCGATTGTCTATTATTTCTTCATCGCGGCGGTCCTGGTGGTCATCTTCTTCAGTGCCCGGTTAAATTATGACTTGCACATCCGAGAGCGGAAACGGGTCATTCTGCCGTTGCAGCAGATGTCTATGGCCGCCCGGGCCATCCAGTATGGCAATTACAATATCGTAGTGGACCACTATAGCAATGACGAATTGGGACAGGTGTGTGATTCGTTCCGCACCATGCAGACCTATTTAAGAAATACCATCGCTGAACGGGCCCATGCCAATACGAGCCGAAAGATTTTATTTTCCGGTATCGCCCACGACCTGCGTACCCCGCTGACCGCCATCATGGGATATACGGAAGCGTTGCAGCTGGGCTTAGGAAAAACCGAAGAGAAGCGGACCCAGTATTTGAATTCGATTTCCACTTGCGCTGATGATTTGTCGAAACTGATTGATGAGCTGTCGCTGTACAACAAGCTCTCCACCAGCCGCATCATCTGCCACCCCCACCCCATCAATTTCAGTCAGGTCATTCACACATTCATCGAAGAAGATAAGGATTATCTCTTATCTCGCCAGGTTCATGTGCATTTTGATACCGACGATACCTTGATTGCCATGTTGGACGAAAAAGAATTTCAAAGAATTATTTTCAATTTGCTCGCAAATACGATAAAATACAGAAGTAAAGATACTTCTGACGTTTTAATTTCTTTGAAGAAAAAAGGAACCATGGCAGAATTCAGTTACCAAGATGATGGGCCTGGCGTTCCCACAGAGAAGCTGTCTCATATTTTTGAAGCATTCTATAGAACCGATGAAGCACGAAGCAAGACCAGCAATGGCAGTGGGCTGGGACTTGCCATTGTAGCAGAAATTATCACTGCCCACAAAGGCCGCTATCGGGCGGAAAATCAAAATGGGCTAAAATTAATTTTTGAAATCCCATTAGTAGAAGGGAGTACTACCTAAATGACAAACGTACTTGTTGTAGAAGATGAACCAAAAATTGCTGATATGGAGCGAGACTTTCTGGAAGGCTCCGGATACAAGCCATATGTAGCCGACAATGGCGAAGACGCATTGAAAATCATGGATGAAGTCCATATCGATGCCATCATTCTCGATGTGATGCTGCCAGGAGAAGACGGATTCTCCCTGTGCCGTAAAATGAGAGAACGCACCGATGCACCGATCATTTTCGCCACCGCCCGCACAGAAGATGCGGATATCGTCAGAGGCCTCGGACTCGGTGCTGACGACTATATCGTGAAACCATTCCGCGGCACCGTCCTGATGGCTCACCTGCGGGCCCAGCTGGCTACCCACAACCGCCTGCTGAACAAAGACACCATCCATCCTCAGACCGAACGAGGCATCACCGTGGCAGACATCACCATCCGCCCGAAAGCCCGCCAGGTTCTTCTGAACGGTAAAGATGTCACTCTGACCGGCAAAGAATTTGACCTGCTCTATTTCCTGGTGCAGCACCCCAATGAAGTATTCTCCAAAGAACAGCTCTTTGAAAAAATTTGGAGCTTCGACCCCATTGGCGAACCAGCCACCGTCACCGTCCATATCAACCGTCTCCGTGATAAACTGAAAAACGTCTGCGGTCACCCCTACGAACGAATCGAAACCGTCTGGGGCTCCGGCTATCGGTTCCATTTGGACTGAGGAAATAGGTTACTCAGGGTTCTCAGGGTTCTCCTGCTATTAGCTATTCAACAATTTCTAATAGCAGGAGAACTTTTTATTAACCCTCCAGTAAACCAACTATGTTTCACTCGCCCATTATTATTGCCCCCTAATCCCTAGGGCCTAG
>DBLC01000037.1:0-4117 GCA_002297935.1 Dialister sp. UBA734 | reverse complement strand
CCAGTCACTAGTCACGAGTCACGAGTCACCAAGATCCCCTTGCATTTTCCATACAAGTATGATACAATACATTTCGTCGATATGCCGGAGTGGCGGAATGGCAGACGCAGCAGACTCAAAATCTGCCGATAGCAATATCGTGTGGGTTCAAGTCCCACCTCCGGCACCAAAAAGACTGAAACCTGATTAAGGTTTCAGTCTTTTTTCATTTCATTTATAATTGCAAAAGGTTATCATTCTGCTAATTTCTACTTTCTAACATATAAAAAATCCCGCTTGACAAAAGGTTATAAGGGGTATAAAGGGTTATGACGAAGATCGTATTTGCATAACCATATATAACCTCTTTAACCTTTAAGCAAGCGGGATTTTTTATATGTTAGACCATAGAATTCAGCAGAATAATAACCTTTCCGCCACCCCTAGATACTAAATGATTCTCTATGCATAATGTCTATCGACATTATTTCTCAATCCCTACGAAGGTGTAGTCCTTATCTTCTACGGCCTTTTTAATGGCTGCATCGGATACTTCGCCGGAAAGGGTCAGCACGGCGGTACCTTTTTCGTGGGACACGTCTGCTTTTTCTACGCCAGCCAGAGCTTCCAGGGCTTTCTTGACAGCAGCTTCGCAATGGCCGCACATCATACCTTCAATTTTCACAGTTTCTTTCATGGTTGTTTCCTCCTTTGGAAATATAGAGACATATTCATAATCTGCATCTGCCAGTGCTTGTTTCATAGCGGCTTCTGCAGGTTGTGATTGATAATACATTCTGACCTGTCCGGTGGTATGATCAGCTGCCACATGGTCAATGCCCGGGAGTGCTTCCAGGGCTTTTTTGACGTGGCCTTCACAACGATCACACATCATACCTTTCACTAGGATGGTCATTTCTTGCATGGGTTCTGGTTTCTTTTCCGGTTCTACCATCGGCTTGGCTGGATGCTTCATGGGCTTATCTTTTTTCGTATCGTACATGGAAAAGAGATTCAACCGAAGCGCATTGAGGCACACGGTCACGCTGGAAAGAGACATGGCGGCGGCGCCCCACATGGGATTCATGGAAAGGCCCGGATAGAGCCCAGCGGCAGCAGGAATGAGGAGCACATTATAAGCGAAGGCCCAGAAAAGGTTTTCATGGATATTTTTGACCGTCTGCCGAGACAGGCGAATGGCCGCTGCCGCGTCGGTCAGTTTGGAATTCATCAGTACAATGTCTGCAGAATCGATGGCCACATCGGTGCCTGCTCCAATGGCCATACCGATGTCAGCGCGAGTGAGCGCCGGTGCATCATTGATGCCATCGCCAATCATCAGCACTTTGCCCCGCTGTTTCAATTCCTGAATGACCGCTTCTTTGCCACTTGGCAAAACGCCGGAATAGATATGATCCACCCCCGCTTTTTCCCCTATGGCCTGGGCGGTCTTTTCATTATCCCCAGTGAGCATCACCACTTCGATTCCCATCCGATGCATTTGCCGAATCGCTTCTGCCGAATCTTCTCGAATCACATCAGCCACGGCGATACATCCTAGGAGTTGTCTATCTTTCACAAAGAACAAGGGTGTTTTCCCCACCGAGGCCAGTTTCTCCGCTTCCTTTTCGATTTCTTTGGTAGAAACCAAGGTGGAAATATAAGATAGCGAGCCGCCGTAAAGGGTTGTATTTCCTAGTTTTCCAGTAAGCCCCTGCCCGGGCAAGACCTTCCAATCCGTTAGAACCGGGGCTTCCATATTTTGTTTGTCCCCTTCTTCTGTAATGGCTTTCGCCAAGGGATGTTCCGACAATTTCTCCAGCCCATAGGCAACTTCCAAAAGTTCTTTTTCCAAAACGCCTTTGGAGGGAAGGATGTCAGTCACTTGGGGTTTCCCCTCTGTGATGGTTCCGGTCTTATCTAAAGCAGCAATCTGAATTTTCCCTGCCATTTCCATGGCTTCACTGGTCTTGAAAAGAATTCCCTTCCGGGCGCCCATGCCATTACCGACCATGATCGCCACCGGTGTAGCCAATCCCAACGCGCAGGGGCAGGACACCACCAATACACAAATGGCGAATTCCAGTGCCGTAGCTACGCCGCTTCCCAGAAATAAATGAACGAAGAAAACTAAAATGGACAAAACCACCACGGTGGGCACAAAGACCGCCGACACTCGATCAGCCAGCCGCGCAATGGGAGCTTTCGTTGCCGCCGCTTCACTGACCATTTTGATAATCTGAGAAAAGGTGGTATTTTCTCCCACTCGACTAGCCTTCGCCCGAAGGTAGCCATTGGTATTAATGGTGGCTGCGCTGAGGGAATCTCCCGGTGCTTTTTCCACCGGCACCGATTCTCCAGTCAGTGCCGATTCATCGATAGCCCCATTTCCAGAGAGAAGGACCCCGTCCACAGGAATGGATTCGCCTGGTTTCACCACAAAAACATCGCCCGGTTCTACCTCTTCGATGCCCACCGTCACCAGCTCGCCTTTTCGTTCCACCGTAGCGGTCTTCGGCGCCATTTTCATGAGTTCTTTCAACGCATCGGTGGTGCAGCCTTTGGAAATAGATTCCAACAGTTTTCCCACCGTAATGAGCGCGGGAATCATGGCGGCCGATTCAAAATAGAGCTGGTCATGGTAGAGGCTCATGATGTTCATATTGGACACACCATTTGTGATGAGCCAAGTCATTTTGTAGAAAATGTACAGCGACCAGCCAAAGGAAACTCCAGAACCCAAAGCCACCAGCACATCCATATTGGGTGCCCCATGACGAAAAGAGCGGAACCCGGAAATAAAGAAGGCCCGATTCACTAGCATCACCAGAAAGGCCAGTATCATTTGTGTCAGTGCCAATCCCAAATGGTTATGGTCCAAAAACGACGGGACCGGCCAATTGAGCATATTGTGTCCCATGGTGATGTACATAAGCACCAGAAGAAATACTAGAGACGTGACGAGCCGCTTCTTCAATTTCGGCGTCTCATGGTCCTCTAGGGCTTCTTCCTCTTGGGCAATCAAATCACTGGACGACCTCTTGCTGTTTTCGCCCATCAGCTTGGCCCCATAGCCAGCCGCTTCTACAGCAGAAACAATCTCCTGCGGCGACGCACTGCCTTCGACGGTCATGGAATTGGTCAACAGTGACACTGCCACCTTCTCTGCTCCCGGTACGGCAGAAGCAGCCTTCTCCACATGGGCCTGACAAGCCGCACAAGTCATGCCGGTTACAATATATTGGGTTTTGTTATTTTGCAAAAAATCACCTCTTTTGGAAAATGCGTAATGCGAAGTGCGTAGTGCGTAATGGTTGCCGGCGAGCGCCTCGAATTGCTCTTACAGGTAAGTTGCTTATATGCGAAATTCGTTTCTATATGCTCGCCGTTATTCTGTGTATACTATAATTCCACTTATCCAGAAATTAAATTGGCAATTGTTGTTGGTTGTTAGTTGTCTGGCTTCAAACAACTAACAACATTGCGATACAATAAAAAGGGGTATTGGGGCGCTTCCAAATTTTGTTGCGCCCCTTCCACCATTACGCACTTCGCACTTCGCATTACGCACTATTCAAACTACTTCATTAGCTTCTGCAACATACTGCAGAGTTCATCCACTTTGTCCTCTTTCCCCTCTCGAATATCTTCTGCCACGCAGCCTTTGATATGGGCCGCCAGAAGCAGTTTGTTGAAACTGTTCAGCGCATTGGATACCGCCGATACTTGCATCACGATGTCTGGACAATAGGCATCGCTTTCTACCATTTTTTCAATCCCCCGAATCTGCCCCTCCATGGTCTTCAGCCGGGTCATCAAATTCTTCCGTTCCCGCTCGGTCCGTTCCGTGTGGCGGCAGGAACATTCTCCTTTCATTTCATCCATGTCGATTTCTCCTTCAAGTTAAGCCCAATATGCGATGATTTCTTCTGCATAAAAGATTCTCAAGGTTCTAAGGGTGCTAAAGGTTCTAAAGGGCCCCGAATGAGATGATAACGCCAGCGTCTATCAGCACGTTTGAAGAACCCTTTGTACCTTTAGAACCTTATGAACCTTTGCAAGCACTTTCGGAATCATACCTACCAATGCAAATCCTAAAGATAACAGCATTACGGTTTCTTAGTGTAAAATTTTACTC
>DBLC01000109.1 GCA_002297935.1 Dialister sp. UBA734 | reverse complement strand
GAAGCGGAAAACGTAAGATGAGAGTCCATGCCGTGCTGGCTGGACTCACAAAGTAGGGGGAACCGCTAGAGTGGGTCTATCCCCCTGGCCCCCTTCTCCAAGGGGGGACGCGATTTAAGGGATAATCTAGTTGGAGTGGTAATGGGACGAGTGAAAGTAAGTTTACATCGCCTTTATCTCCCCCGTCGGGGGAGAACACAAGAGGGGCAGCTCTAGCGATATACTTCGTCATGAACATATCACGCGGACTCAGTGACATCCACCGTAGCGGTAATTCCGCTAGGGGCGGGCATCACCGAGTTGGATGTGAGAAACATGGTATTTCATTCCGCTAGAGCTGCCCCTTTTGGTAGGCAAGCCTACCACCTTTCCCCCGAAGGGGGCACTCAATAAGGTGTAAACTTACTTAGCCCCAAATGACGAATACCCCGAAGTATGCTATAGTAATAAGTAATAAAAGAATACGGAGGCAATGGTGTTCTTGCTTTTCAGATACTATGATATTTCAGTGTTTTCAGCACATTCGAGGAACCTGAGAAACCTGAGTACCCTGAGAAACTTGAGCCACCTGTAACCTCCAGCGAAGTCATGCCTACTCACTCAAAACGTTTACGCACCAACAAAAGGAGTCTCTATGATTCACATCAGTTCCAAAACCGCCGCCATCTTAGCGGCGTTCACCGCCATCAGTGCCCCGTTGATGTTATCCGGCTGCGGGCAGGAAAAACAGCAGCAAGGGGAAGCCCTGACGGATGATCAGGGCCGCACGTACCACTTGATTAAGAACGAAGACGGCACCGAAACCGCCCGGTATGACAACGGGGAAGAAGTCACCTTCCGCCGGGATGAAAACGACAACTTGAACTACGTATCCGGCATGTCCAGTTTGCTGCCTATGATGCTGGCCAGCTATTTCCTTTTCCACGGTATCGGTGGCTATTCTGGTCACTATGATAGAAATACAGGAAATGTGTTGAACAACAAACCAGCCTACCAGCAGACCCAGCAGCAACCGGGAGCGGGACAGACCGCTACCAATAAGAGCGGCACCTACCAGCAGGGCACCACAGGAAATAGCGGCAAATCGACCGTCACCGCTCCGGCAGGCGGCAAGACTGGTTTTGGCTCTGCCGGCGTACGAAGCGGAGGTGCGTCCTGATGGAAAAAACATATATGGATGACATTGATCGGAACATATTTCCTTACGTAGAATATCCGGGCTATCCTTTCCGGTATCCCACCCATTTGCCACTGGTGATTGATCGCAAAGAAGCGGACCTGATCCGGCGGGTCAGCGGGGAACTGTTTGCCATTTTTGCGAAAGTGACGAAACGGTTCCAAGAGTGCGGTGATGAATTTTTTGACGAAATGGAAATTCCCCATCAAATGCGGAAGTACCTGTGTCAGGGAAACACCATGAAAGACCTGCCCAGTTGGATTTCCCGTTTTGACTACGTGATTGACAAAGCCAGCGGCCAAATCCAGATGGTGGAAATCAACGCGGACACCCCTTGCGCCGAAATCGAAGCCTACTATGCCAACGACGTGGCGGCGAAATATTTCATGAAAGAGAACCCCAACGCCTACGAATGGGACAAACTCCGAAATTGGATGAAAGATATTTTCCTTCGCTGCTGTGGAAATAAGAGTCATGAGGAACTCTTGCAGCACCCGGTGCTGTTCAGCTGCTTTGATGACTACATCGAAGACCTGGGCACCACCACGTTCCTGATGAATGCCATGAAAGACGCCGTACCAGCAGAGATGCGAGACACCATCGTCTTTGAATCGTTTTACCACCTGGCGGTCATGGAAGACGGCAGCCTGGCTCTTCCGGACGGTCGCACCGTGTCCTTCCTGTACCGCATGCATCCCATGGAAATTCTCATCGACGAAACTGCTGACCAGGACGGTTCCTCTTTGGGGGAACTTCTGATGGATGGTTATATTTCCGGCAAGTTCCACATGATGAATCCACCGGAATCGATCATTATGCAGTCCAAAGGCTTCCAGGCTCTGATTTACGCACTGTTGGAAAGAAATCCAGAATTTTTCACCGCCCGCGAACAGGACACCATTCGGAAATATCTCCCCGAAAGTTACTTTGAACGGGATTTCAAACTGGGTGACATGCCGGAAGACTCTGAATGGATTCGCAAACCCATCTGGGGCCGCGAAGGCCGGGGCATCGAAATCATCAACGGCCGGGGTGAACGGATTTACAAAAAGAAACTGGCCGATGACGAAGACATTGTCTACCGAGACAGCGATTCGAACCTGGTACAGCGCTGCATTCCCCAGCAAAAAATCATCTCCAAAACCGACGTGGGCATTATGGAAGGCTACGTCACCATGAGCTGCTTCATGCTAGGCGACACCCCGTCGGCCCTCTACGCCCGCTTCAGCGACGAACGCATCGCAGGAAATGAGGCGTATTGGATACCGGTACTGTACTAAAGGCAGTTAGAAGTGAGAAGTGAGAAGTGGTGGAAGGGGCAAAATAATAGGTTATTGCTCTGCGTGATACCACTCTTCTCATTTAGCATAGATGCCGCTTGTCAAAAGGTTATTATTGTACTGATTTCGGCAGAGTCGCAATATAAAAAATACCGCTAGCATCAAGGTTATAAAGGGTTATTCCATCTGTCTTGGCATAACCTTTTATAACCTGATGCTAGCGGTATTTCTATTTTGTGACTTCAAAGGAATCGGCAGAATAATAACCCTTTGAAAATTTGTATCCATACGATGTGAGAATAACGATGCCATAGAGTATAACCTATAGCACAACCGCAATATTTCCCAATGATGATAGGGTGCTGCCGCTAGTTACAAGTATTTCCTCAGCACATCATACAGTTTCTTCATATCCAGCGGTTTCGCGATGTGTTCGTCCATGCCGGATTGTTTGGCCCGGAGGATGTCTTCGGAGAAGGCGTTGGCGGTCATGGCGATGATGGGGATGGTGCGGGCGTCTTTTCGATCCAGCATACGGATGGCCTGGGTGGCTTCGTAGCCGTTCATGAGGGGCATCTGGATATCCATGAATATCAAATCATAGTGGGACGGCTTGGCGTGGATGAATTTATGGACCGCTTCCTGTCCATTTTCCGCGATGTCCACATCGGCGCCGGTCATGCGGAGAATTTCCGAAGCGATTTCACTGTTCAGTGCATTGTCTTCTACCAGCAGGAGATGTTTCCCGTCCAAGTGGACTTCGGAGAAATCATCCAGCGACGTGGTGCTTTCTGCGGGGCAAGTATTTCCTGTAGCCACACTTTTCAGCACCGACACCAGACGGGACCGGAAGAGCGGCTTGGCGATGAAAGTGTCTACGCCGGCTTCTTTAGCCAGTTCTTCCACTTCACTGAAATCGTAAGCGGAGAGAATAATAATGGTCACGTCGGGGCCTACGATTTTCCGGATCCGGCGGGTGGTTTCCAGTCCGTCCATTTCCGGCATTTGCCAATCAATGATGATGGCGAAATAATTGTTGTTCTGCTGGTACCGGGCCCGCACAATGTCGATGGCCTGCTTGCCGGAGGTGACAAATTCGCCGTCGATGCCGATTTCTTTCAGGAGATGCACCGTGGATTCGCAGCACACCGGGTCATCGTCCACCACCAGCACCGGCAGGTGAATCAAATCTTCCAGGGGCGTCAGGTCCGTTTCCTGCAGTTTCAAGTTCACTGTGATGGTGAACTTGGACCCTTTGCCCAGCTGGCTTTCTACGTCAATCTTGCCATTCATCATACGGGCGATGTTCTGCGCAATGGCCATGCCAAGGCCGGTGCCCTGCACTTTCCCAGTCCGCTTGTCATCCGCCCGGGTGAAAGGCTGGAAAAGAATTTCCTGGAACTCTTTGGTCATGCCGATGCCATTGTCTTCGATGACAAATTGGAAACAGCCGATTTCGGGCGACAGGCTGGGCATTTCGGAAATGGAAATAGAAATATGTCCGCCGTCGGGGGTGTACTTGATGGCATTGGAAAGGATATTGGTCAGAATCTGCTGAAGCCGGAGACTGTCGCCAGTGACTTTTTCGTGTCGCAGGTCGTTCAGATAAACCGACAACTGGTGATGATGGAAATCAATATCCGCCTGGTTGATGGCAATCAGATTGTCAATCATGTCGGACAGGGAGAAATCATCTTCCGTCAAGGCGAACCGGCCGCTTTCGATGCGGGACATATCGAGAATTTCATTGATGAGCCCCAACAGATGGCGGCTGGCCTGGGTGATTTTTCCAAGGCAATCCTGGACACGCTCCTTCTGGTCGATGTGGGCACCGGCGATGGCGGTCATGCCGATGATGGCATTCATAGGGGTGCGGATGTCGTGGGACATGTTGGACAGGAAATCGGTTTTCGCCTGGCTGGCCCGGTTGGCAGCGTCACAGGCTTCTTTCAGAGCCTGCCGTGCCTGTATTTCCTCTTGCTTTTCCTTGGTGATATCCTGCCCCATGAGGAGTACCTTCTGGAGCTTCCCATCCTTCCAGGACATAGGGGAAATCGCCAGACTCTTGAAGATGGTTTCATCATAGGTGGCGTATTCCATGCGGTACATGTCTTTTTGATGAGAAAATAGGGTATTCAAGTGGTCCGCTGTACAAAATGTTTCCCAGGAAATCCCTTGGGTCAAAGGCTTATACTTAGGAATCATATCGTGGGCGGCAAAATCATGAAAAGCACCGCTGCTATCAGGAATGAGATGATTTTTGCAAATATAAGACTGGTACGTGTCATGCTCCAGGTCACAGACCGCCAAGCGATCAATGAGCTGGCTGGTACCGGACAAAAGTTGAGACAACGCATCATTTCTTCTGGCGAGGGCTTGCACCTTCTGGGCTTCTTCTTCTGCCAGTTTTCGCTGGTTGATGTTAACAAAAATTCCCACCATGCGGCACGGACTGCCATCGATGCGGCGATTGATATCACCTACATCATGGAACCACTGGTATGAACCGTCTGCTAGTTGTATGCGGTATTCCGTATCAAACTTCGTTTCTCCTGTAGGGTCTTGCAACGCTTGTTTCAAAAGGTGCTCCACTCGCTCTTTGTCATCTGGATGAAGAGCTTGGCTCCATGATGACAGGTCATTGGGGAAATCGATGATATCATGGTAACCTAGCATGGCACGGAAATCATGGCTGAAAAATCCTTTGATGATACGGCCTTCTTTATCGCAATCCAGCGTCCAGGAACCGGAGTGAATGATTTGATTCACCAACTGCAGATTTTCCTTCACCTCATTGACCTGCACCGACAGAATCCACAGCCGCTCGCCATTCTCATCGATGGTATCTGTTTTGTACATATGCACCAGCAGGGGATAGCCATCGCCGGTCAAGATTTCCCCTTCCCCCTCACCGTGCAACGTGGGAAACTGGTCAGGGGCTAAGAAAGACTGGTTGTCCCCAAAGAAAATGGTCCGCAGATGACCACCCGAAAAGGCCAGGAACGACTCCTCGGTATAGCCCATGTTGTGCAAGAAATAACTGCTCACATGGGTGATAGACAAATCCGCATCATACCGGCCGGCCAGAAATCCCACCGCATGATTCACCTGTAAGGCATGACGAATAGCCGCCTGGTTCTCCTCTGTGAGAACAGGCGGCTCATTGGCGTCAACGGAATAAATAATGGCTTCATGAAATATCTCTTTATCCATAGTAGACCTCATCGTTTCTTCCATGCCATTAAGTGAAGCGAAATATAAGATGATTTCTGCTGAGATAAAAGTTTCTCAGGTTGCTCAGGGTTCTCAAGTTTCTTAAGTTTCTCGAGGGAAACATTTCTACTAACGTCAATCTTTAACTTGACAGAATGGCATGATAGGGGGTATCAAAAACTAGTCACCAGTCACTAGTCACTAGCTACCCCATGTTTATATTTATACCAATTATATAATAAGATTAGCATATAAGCAAAGAGTATTAGGCGGCTCAGGGTACTTAGGGTTCTGAAGGTACTAAAGGTTCTGAGGGGTCTCGAACGTGATGATAGACGCGAGCGGTATCATTGATTAAAAATCCCCTTTCTTTGAAAGGGGATAGGACTTGAGCGTAGCGAAAAGTCCAGGGGATAGCTCGCTCTAGCGGTAGGAAATACGTTTCCTCTATTTGTTTAGGCGTCCTCTCTAGCGTTGGTTGGCACATTCAAGGCCCATCAGAACCCTTAGCACCTTCAGAACCCTAAGAACCTGTAATTAAAAGCGATTCCTCCCTTATTTCACGAAATCCCACCATGACCCTGTCATATGTGACAGGGTCATGGTGGTTTTATTTTGTTACACTACAGGCAAAATAGGAATATTGTATCTTTCCTATAGTGAATACGATGATTTTGCTTGTGGTTATAGGTTACTCAGGTTTCTCAAGTTTCTCAGGCTGCTTAGGTTCCTCGAATGTGCTAATAGGTGCTATCGTCACTTGGCACATTTGAAAATCCTAAGAACCCTAAGAACCCTAAGAACCATTAGAACCTTGAGATACCCGAGATACCTGAGTAACCTGAGTAACCTGAGAATCCTGAGAAACTTGTAACCATCCAAGGAGGAATGTCCCATGATAGATCCCAAGAAAACCAAACTGTTTATAAGTCTGCTGTTGCTAAGTTTCCTGACCGGCGGCATAGCCAGTGCCGATAGTATTACCGATGTAAGAACAGACGTGAAAGCGGAGATGAATAAAATTTCCAATCGCGCCCAGCGTTCCACTGAGGATTACCAAAATTCGTTATCCTACTACAAATACAGTCGCTACAAAAATATCGCCCAACCGAAAAGTGATATTTCTGTAGAAACGAAGAAAGAAGAGAGTGAAGCGGGAGAACTCCAATTTGAAGTGAAAGAAATCCGCGTCACTCCATCGAAACTTTTATCCCAAGAAGACATCGTGAAAGCCATTCATTTTAAAGGCGCCGGCCCCATGACGGTTACCGAATTGAATGACATGGTGGACAGGCTTAATGCATTGTACCAAGAAAAAGGCATCCTCACCGCCCAGGCGGTGCTGCCGCCCCAGAAGGTGCAAGACGGTATCGTGTACATTCGTCTCATCGAAGGCACCTATGGCAAAACCATAGTGACAGGAAATCATCGAATTGCCGAAGATACCCTGCTGCACCGCATCCAAACCGTACACGGCGAATTGGTCAATGTGGATGCGTTGCAGGACCAGCTGCGGACCTACAATTCCACCAATACCTATCCAGTGCAAGCCCAGCTCGTACCGGGGGACGAAGAAGGCACGTCGGATGTACTGCTCACTGTGGAAGAACCGGAAAACCCAGTGACCAGTTTTATCTTCGCCGATAACGCCGGACAGAAAGAAAGCGGTCGCTATCGCATTGGGGCCTACAGCGAATACCGCGGTATCGGTGGTCACGACGCCAGTTTGGCAGTCACCCCGGTGTGGACCGAAGGTACCTGGGGCGGTTCTCTCATGTATGATACCCCTTGGGGCCATCACGGAACACGAGCTTCTATTTCCTATAGTAGAAACCTGGTGGACATCATCGACGGGGCTTTCAAAGATTTCGATATGAAAGCCAATTCCAACGACGTGGCCCTGTCCATCACCCATCCGCTTCATATCACCGAATTGTCCAAAGTGGATGTGTTCCTCGAAGGCCATCGGAAATGGTCCGACACTACCTACGCTGGCATGGCTCTGGCGGATAATGAAACACGGACTATCAAAGCAGGTATCAGTGCCAGAAGTTTTGATGAAAACGGCCTTTGGTTCGCCATGGCCAGCGTGACTGGATACAAAAATGACAATCGCATTCGTGAAGAAGATAACAATGGCTCCTACTACAGCGGCTACCTGATGCGCCGGCAGAACCTGCCCCATGATCGATACCTGCTGTATCGCCTCTACGGACAATACACCGCCTTCCAAGAACTGCCCTCGACAGAACAATTCTCCCTAGGCGGCATGTCCAGCATTCGCGGATTTAAAGAAGGCCTCCTCTCCGGCGACAAAGGTTGGGCCCTGGGGTGGGAATACGGATTCCCCCTGAGCAAAGACCACCAGACCTGGCGCAGCTTCCTTTTCCTGGACCACGGCGTCTCCTACAACAACTTCAGCACCGCCGGTACCCAGAAAGACTTCCTCACCAGCACCGGCCTTGGCCTGGAATACAGCAAAAACGGCTGGTACGGCAAAGTGGTCTACGGTATCCCCCTGAACCACTCCGAACAAATTGAAAGCCAGCACCCCAGAATCCATTTCTACCTGCAGAGAAACCTATAAAAGCAGTGAGAAGTGAGTAGTGAGAAGTTAGAAGTGAAGGTGGCGGCGCAACAAAAATAAAAGCGCCGCAAAATATAAGCCTTCCCCTATGGGGAAGGTGGTTCCGGAGGAAACGGATAGGGAATATCCCGGTATGAAACTGATTGAGAAATCAATATTTCCATCGGAAGTAAGTGAAGTTGACACTGGAGGTAGAATCTCTAGGGAAACACTGATTTAATCATGATTTGGAATTATTCTTGAATTTTTATTCAAAGCGAGGAAATGAAATCCGCGAATAGCGAGCTATTTAAGGATTTTCTTGACGATGATTTGGATAAAAATTC
>DBLC01000114.1 GCA_002297935.1 Dialister sp. UBA734 | reverse complement strand
TGCCGAAGGCAGAGGGGGCAGCGCAGGCGGTATACTTCGTTATGAACACAGCAAGCGTACGATGTGCTACCTGCTCCTAACGGTAAAAACTAAGGGATGGACTCTGGCGTATTTCGTTATTTCGACCGACGGTATTTGTGCCGAATGACGCAGCAGTGTAGTCCGGTACTATGTTGGACAGAAGTGGAGAAATCTCGCAGCAATAGCGATATGAAACTCCAAATGTATGACAATCCGATTCACAGCCATCCCAGTCACGAGTCACGAGTCACGAGTCACCAGTCACTAAACCCCTGTTTATCTCAAACTAACGCACCAGCGGTAAAAAACGATCATGAAAACATACAATGTAGCGGAATGCAGCCAATTTCTTGCAGCTGCCATACAAAAATCCTATATTTTCAAAAACATCACCGTTCGTGGCACTTTGTCCGGCGTGCATACCCACTTTTCAGGAGTGACTTTCTTTTCTTTATATGATGGAAGTCGTCGTATTTCCTGTTTCATTGGCAGGATGCACCATGCCTTTCTGACCTGAAAGTTGGAAAGCGGGCTGGAAGCTTCTTGTGTGGGGGATTTACGCTATGACAGTCGCATGGGGCGACCGGTGCTCTATGTGAATCGCGTGCTGGCGGTGGGGCAAAGTCCTTTGCAGGAGCAGCAGGATGCACTGTATGGGGAATTACAGAGCCGCGGTTTTTTTGATGTTTCTCGTAAAAAGCCATTACCCCTATTTCCTTTTCACATCGGCGTTGTTACTTCTGGCAGCGGTGCGGTAATCCATGATATCATCCAAACGGGACGAATGAGAAATCCCTGTGTTCGTTACAGTTTGTACAACAGTGCGGTCCAGGGAGAAGGGGCAGCTGAGGATATGGCAGCGGTCATTGCTTCCATTTCCCAGAAAGACCATATGCCCGATGTGCTGATAATTGCCCGCGGCGGTGGGGCAGAGGAAGACTTGGCACCGTTCAATCAGCGGGTTCTTTTGGAAGCGGTCCATGATTGTCCGATTCCTGTTATTTCTGCGGTGGGCCATGAGACCGATACCACTTTGATTGATTTGGTATCTGATATGCGGGCATCGACTCCGACCCAGGCGGCAGAACTGGCGATTCCAGAGAAAGCATGGGTCTTGGGACAGGTAGAGCGTTTTGAGCAGTCCATGACCGCACAAGTACAAGATCGATTGCACAAAGAGACACAGGCAGTAAAAAGTACTTTGCTTTGGCTTTTGGCTTCTCTCACAGGGCAGCCTATGGAGAAACGGAAAAAGGAAATACATACCCTGTGTTTACAGATGAGAAACCAAGTGCAGAAAAACATCTCAACCGGATATAAAGAAACGGGACAACACATGTTGCAGTTGCTACAACAGGAAAAGAGGGTGTATCATGGATAAAACGAGAACTACCTTTGAAGAACAAATGGAACAGCTGAGACAAGCCGCTGCCAAGGTGAATCGGGAAGATATTTCTTTGGAAGACATGATGCAATCCTACCGGAATGGGATTGAGGCAGCCAAAGAATGTCTATCCCTGTTGGGACATGCCGAGAAAGAAGCGGACCGGCTGGCGAAAGAGTTGGAAACTATGATGGAGGGAAAAGAGTGACCATACAAGAGCTATTACAGGAAAAGCAGCAACTCATAAATGATCGGTTGCTGGAGCTGCTTCCTTCTGATTGCAAAGAACATCAGCGTCTTTTCGATGCCATGAATTACAGCTTGAATGCAGGGGGAAAACGGATTCGTCCGTTCTTGCTGCTGGCGGTGCTGGAAATCGTAGGCAAAGACAGCCATCCATACTTGGATGTGGCCTGTGCACTGGAATGTATTCACACCTATTCCCTCATTCACGATGATTTGCCTGCCATGGATAACGATGACTATCGCCGCGGGAAGCCGACCAACCATACGGTTTACGGCGCCGGCATGGCTACCATGGCTGGTGACGGCCTTTTGACCGATGCGTTTGAACTGCTGGCTTCGCAAAAAGAAATAGCCCCGGCTCTTCGGTGTGAATTGATTGCCATCTTAGCAAAAGCCGCTGGTCCTTCTGGCATGGTGGGCGGACAGGCCCATGATATAGATTCAGAAAATAAAGACTTGACATTGGAAGAACTGCAGCTTATGGACCATTGCAAAACCGGTTGTCTCCTCTGTGCTTCCGTGGATATGGCTGTAGCCATCGCAGGAGTCAATGGTGAAGAAGCCAAAACCTGGCACGACTTTGCCAGTCACTTGGGACTCCTGTTCCAAATCACCGATGACCTTCTCGATGTGAATGGCCATTTGGATGAAATGGGGAAAATGCCGAATCAGGACACGGTGGATCACAAATCAACCTATGTCACCATTTTAGGAAAAGAGTCTGCTTTTTCTTTGGCGAAGCAAGAAGCACAAGCTGCCAAAACCTTACTGAAAGACACTGGGCGAGAGACAAAGTTACTGGAAGACTTGGTAGATATGCTTTTGGTGAGAACGAAGTGATTTGTGGGTGACTGGTGACTCGTGACTGGGAAAGAATTGGAGACTAGTCACCAGTCTACCAGTCACGAGTCACCATTTAATGATGAGGTAAATAAATTGTCCAATCAGAAAGTAAAAAAAGAACGGCTCGATGTGCTCTTGGTGGAGCAGGGCTTTTTCGATAGCCGAGAGAATGCCAAACGGCATATTATGGCCGGCATCATTCTGGTGAATGATGTACCGGTCGATAAAGCAGGGACCAAGGTTCCTGTGGATGCGAAACTTCGTATCAAAGGTCACGTGATGCCCTATGTGGGTCGCGGCGGATATAAATTGGAAAAAGCACTGAAAACATTTCACATCGATATGAAAGGGAAAGTCATGGCCGATATTGGCGCTTCCACCGGTGGATTTACCGATTGTGCGCTGCAGAATGGAGCCGCCAAAGTCTTTGCCATCGATGTGGGGACCAACCAGTTGGACTGGAAACTTCGTTCCAACCCGCAGGTGGTCAATATGGAAAAGACCAATATCAAAGTAGTCACCGAAGACACCTTGGGCGAAAAAGTGGATTTCATTTCCACCGACGTATCCTTTATTTCTGTGCTGAAAATCATCCCTGCGGTGAAATCGATTCTAAAAGAAGATGGCTCCATGGCGATTCTGATTAAACCCCAGTTTGAAGCAGGAAAAGACAAAGTGGGGAAAGGTGGCATTGTGAGAGAACCCGAAATTCACGAAGAAGTGGTGTCCGATACTTTGGCTGCGTTTGAAGAAGAAGGATTCCACTGCTGGGACCTGACCTTCTCTCCTATTAAAGGGGGCTCCGGAAATATAGAATTCCTGGCCTACCTGAAATGGCAAAAACCAGAAACATCGATCACAGAAGAACGGATTCATCAGGTGGTAGAAGAAGCCCATGAGGTTTTGAAAAAATAAGATTATTGGTGACTAGTAGACTGGTGACTCGTGACTGGGGGATTTCATACTTTCTCTACGAGTCACCCGTCACTAGTCACCCTAATGCAAGAGGTATGATTATGAAATTTGGCATTTTCCCCAATTTGGGTAAGAAAAATTTATTTCCTTATTTACCGAAGCTGTTAGCCCTTCTGGAGCAAAAAGGAAATACTTACTTGCTGCCATCGGTCATGCAAGAAGGATTGGAAGCACAAGGTCTTCATAGCCCTTTTGGCTCCATTGATGAATTGGGGCATATGGATGCCATTCTTTCCATTGGGGGAGATGGTTCCTTCCTGGGGGCTGCTCGCACCTTTGCGGACTATCCGGTGAAAATGGTGGGAATCCATTTGGGGGAACTTGGCTTTTTAAATAGCATCACTCCAGAAGATACGGAAAAACGGATTGACCAGATTATACAGGGCCAGTATGTAGAAGAATCCCGGTTATTTCTTTCGTCCGTGATTCATCATGGCGATGGACGAAAGAAACATTTGACCACGGTGCTTAATGATATCGTCATCGGTCACGCCAAAATCGGACAACTGGCTAGAATCAATCTGTTTGTGAATGACCATTTCATTCAGGAATACGCCGCCGATGGACTTATCATTTCTTCTCCAACTGGTTCTACCGGCTATTCTCTCTCTTGCGGTGGTCCTGTGCTGGGTCCCACCGACGATCGTATGATTGTGGTGCCCATTTGCGCACATAGTTTGCAGCGCTTCCCTGTGGTGCTGAAGAGCAGCGACATTGTAAAAATTACAGTGCCTGAACGGGAGAATTCACTCAGTATTTCCTTAGATGGCAGTGAATCCTGTGTATTTACACACACCGATTCCCTGGTGATTCAAGGCGCTCAGAAACCGATTCGTTTCCTCCGCTTCCCAGACCAAGATTTCTTCGGGACCATTACACAGAAATTGGTACGGAAAATTTGCGAAAAACAGTGAAAATAGCGGCGGTTCGTATGATTTGAAAACGCCGCTTTTTTTCTTTTGGTGACTGGTGACTCGTGACTGGTGACTAGGAGAATTTGTCCCCCAGTCACGAGTCCCCAGTCACCAAAAGAAAAAACATTTGACAAGCGATATCTTTTTTGCTACAATAATCAAGTCATTGTACA
Source organism: Dialister sp. UBA734 (assembly GCA_002297935.1). Classification (GTDB taxonomy): domain Bacteria; phylum Bacillota; class Negativicutes; order Veillonellales; family Dialisteraceae; genus Dialister. The sequence continues at coordinate 1,353 of DBLC01000114.1, read as the reverse complement.
AGGTGCCATGACGCAACCGCACGGAGACGGCTCTGTAAATGCTTTTTATAAGCTGCCATATTCGGCGAGTATAGTAAAGAGGAGGTGCACACATGTACGCAATTATCAAAACCGGTGGTAAACAGTACTGCGTTGAAGAAGGCAAAGTCATTACCATTGAAAAACTGGAAGCTCAGCAGGGCGAAGAAGTTACATTTGAAGAAGTTCTTCTCGTATCTGGTGATGCAGTAAAGATTGGCCAGCCAACCGTTGCAGGCGCAAAGGTTACAGCTAAGGTTCTTGAACAGGGTAAAGAAGCTAAGATTCGTATTTTCAAATACAAAGCTAAGTCCAACTACCGTCGTCGTCAGGGACATCGTCAGCCATTCACAAAAGTTCAGATCGAAAAGATCGAAGGCTAATGATTACCGTCACATTGCATAAGGATGTAAAAGGGCTCTACACAGGATTTTGTATTTCCGGACATGCTGATGGGTATGAAGGAAATGCAGAGTACGACCTCATCTGTGCCGCTGTATCAGCTATATCGCTGACCATCGCACAGGGATTGAAGGATGTACTTCACCTGGCAGGGGCTTTTGATTCGAAATCGGGCTTCCTGGACGTGGATATTTCTTCTTTGCAGAATGAAAAAAGTCAGGTCTTGATAGAAACTATGGTACATGGTTTGAAGTCCATTCAGGAACAGTATCCTGATAAATTAAAATTTAACAAATAAAGGGGTGAATTTCATGTTACTGTTTGATCTTCAGTTATTCGCTCATAAAAAAGGCGTTTCCAGCACAAAGAACGGCCGTGACTCCAACGCGCAGCGTCTGGGAACCAAAATGCATGCAGGTCAGATTGCTAAACCAGGCAACATTATCGTTCGCCAGAGAGGTACTCACCTCCATCCAGGTCTGAACGTTAAAATCGGCAAAGACGATACACTCTTTGCAGTTGCTGAAGGCAGAATTGCTTTCGAACGTCTCGGCAGAGACAAGAGACAGGTTAGCGTATATCCTGTAAATGAATAATGAGTAAAAAAGAACTGTTACCTTCGGGTAGCAGTTCTTTTTGTATGTAAAGAGTTTTTGGAAATAGTGCGTAATGGTGGAAGGGGCACACAAAATTTGGAAGCACCCCAATACCCCTTTTTATATCAATGTTATGTAAGCGTCAAATAAAACCATGGAATTGAAAAAGCCCAAGGACTATAGTAATGTAGCTATAGCTCTTGAGCTTTTTCTCATTTGCAGAGTTTCTGCATCGCTGGATTCCAGGGCATGTATTTGTCTAAAACATTCACATGAGTGGGATGCTCTTCTTTGGGTAGTTCTTTAAAAATGTAATTGGTAGATTGTATAATGAACT
>DBLC01000040.1:14793-18157 GCA_002297935.1 Dialister sp. UBA734 | reverse complement strand
AAACGCTAGTGTTATCATCTCATTTGAGGACCGTGAGAACCTACAGAACCATTAGAACCTTAAGAACCTTTTCTACGAAAGGGATCATCACATATTTCGCTTAACTTAACAACATTGCATTACACATCCAGCGAAACCAGGACTACTAACTCCCATTGCCTTGCATGAAATAAAATATCTTCCATCACATAGCTTCCGGCCCCTCCTCGCTTTCTATGTTTTCTGATTCTGGCAAAGGCGCATCTGATTCATCGCAATCATTACCAAAAGCAGCATCAATCACATCATTGGCGGCACTCTTTTCCGCTTCCAGTTTTTCCTTAAACCGCCGGACCGCTGTCATCTGTCCCGGTGCCAGAACAGTCAAATAGAATACCCGAAGAGGATAACCGGGCGCAAATTTACAAATCTTCTTGTACAAATCGTATTCTGCCTTCGTCATACGAATAATCTGTTCCTTCTTACCAATCATGATCAAAGCTTCATACAAATGGTTCGATGATTTGTAAATCACATCTTCTGTTTCATAGGAATAATCCATCACGCCCAAAGTCGATTTTGTTTCCATAGCAGCCTCCGCCTCTTTATTTTCAATGCCTTTTGACTCCATAATTTCTTTGACCTTACGATTGGGCATCACCCAGAAATACCCATGATTTTTTTCGTACATCGCCCAGAAAAGCTTCATAGCAACCGTCGCATCGACTAAACTATTATGATACCCCGTAATATTTTTAATTCCATAATACTCTGCCACAGCCTGCAAATCCTGCTTCTGCAGTTGATTTCGATTGATGAACCCCTTTTCCAATAAATTCCGGACCGTGAAATACAAATCGATAATCACCATATCCATAGAAATATCTACATCCTGCTTGGCTAAGGCGGTAATATCCGACTCCACGCCAAACCCGACAAGGATTTTCGTCCGATTCAGCAACGTATTGACAGCGATTTTCTTCCCATCGGACATCCGTTTTCCTGTGCAATAGGTATTAAACAAACTTTTCTCATCACCATCGACAATAGAGACCTGAGAGGTATCCCTCGGCGCCCCTTCGATATCCAAACTATGAATATATTTCGGCTCTGTGGCTTCAATGATTCTCGTCAAATCCTGTAAACTCTCATCTGCTTTTCCCATCCCAACTCTCCCCTCTTTTCTACATAGTGACTGCTTGTTAATTTTTCTTTGAATGAATTAGTCTATCGATAAGGTTTAATGTTTAATGCAGAATCCTAAACCTTAACCCCTAAACCAACAATATTTCAACCTACATTGATTGAATCAATGTTTCCCTGTTCCTATAGGTATTATACCTTTGCCATATGACAAGTCGTGTCATGGCTTAAATATTTTTTGATAAATAAAGAGCAACCCATTCTTTATAAGACCATAGGCTAAATTGATAGCCACAGCGATGACAACCATAATCTGTAGTAGGTCCGGCAAGAGCAAGCAAAAACCGATCAGCATGCCTATCAGAATACCGCAGGATACAAGAATAAGCATACTCATCCCCCTTGTCATCATTTCCTAAGATTTTCAGCTCTCATGAAAGGAAAATGAAGTTATTTCCTTTCCCTATGTTTTAACGTAGGAAAGAAATAATTCTGTAACCTTTGGTAATAAGGAGCCAGGTGGCGTTTGATTACGATAAAAATTCCAGAAAGAAAGCCAAGAATGCAACAAGAACCAGCGAAAATATACCAAAGCAGGGCTAAAATGGCAAAAAGAGTCAGCAAGCCACCGGAAATAAAAATAAGCAGCATGGTGCTCTCCTCCTTTTCTTATAAGATACATATCTCTAAAAATTAACTCTACACTTCCGTGAATAGTACGGAACTAGATGCTGCTGAACCTTCTTATTTATGTTTATATTTTTCTTCTTGTGCTTTTCGCATCGCTTCTTTGAAGATTGCTTTGCACATTGGGTAATTATGATGAATCGGTGGGTAGACTAAAAAAATAACAAAAACAATAGGAATCATACCAAATAAAAAGTTAAACTGAAACCCAAACCAAGCAAGGCCAAACATGAACAAAAGCCAACCAAGGAAAATGCCTAGCATGATAATCATTGATAATATTTTTATTAAACACACTTTAACCACCAGTTTCGCATTTATAGCACGATTGCATTACGTATTTCCATAAAAAGATTGACTTTATCACAATATCAAAAAAAGATAGTCATATGAAAGAAATAAAAGCTAGTGCTTGAAAGAATGGAGTGCACATCCGAACAGACCAAAGCATAGCCAGAACGTAAAGCCAGAAGCTAATATGCCAAAAAGAAACATAAAAAATATGCCGATTGGTTCACCGATAGATGCTGGGATCCCGATTACATACAAAATAAAAGCAATAACAACGCCCACCATCATTCCGGGAAGAAAGGCGAGTGCAGCAAGGAATACAGAAATGACCAAAAACCAAGGGGATAATTGGAGCAAGAATTTGAACATAATGATTCACCTCATACTAATACTTTAAACCAAACTCAAGCTGCATTACAACGAAAAGAAAGGAAAGAAAAGAAATTTTAGTTGAAAGGAGAGCCTTATCAAAGATGTTAACCCCTGAAATACTGTCATGTATTTCAATTCACGCTCCTAAAAAGGGAGCGACCACATTGAACGATCAGACGCAGAAATCATTGCAATTTCAATCCACGCTCCCACGAAGGGAGCGACGAACAAAATTCCCAGTAGGTATCCCCACCACGAAATTTCAATCCACGCTCCCACGAAGGGAGCGACACGCCTATGATTCCGTGGACCTGGAAATCTTGATATTTCAATCCACGCTCCCACGAAGGGAGCGACTATAATTACAGCAGTATATGCTAATGATGGTTCTATTTCAATCCACGCTCCCACGAAGGGAGCGACATATTTTGCTTGTTTTCGTGCTCAGCGGTAGCAAATTTCAATCCACGCTCCCACGAAGGGAGCGACAGTGCGATAAAAAAGTCCCTCATGTACCGCAGTTCTCAAGTGTATTTCCACGAACCAGCTTTCATACCATCTAAGAAGCGAATACCACCGCTTCTTTTTTCTTTAGGGAACTTCCGGTTCGCATTTTACAAAATCATAGTACCATTAGGATCATAGCCAGATAATGAAGAATTGTTGTTAGTTGCTGGTTTGTGTCCCGTGTTCTTACTGCCTATTTCGCACAAAAGCAGAACGCCATGGGTTTAAGGTTTGTGGTTAGCCCCTAACCCCTAAACCCTAAACCCTAAACCAATGATACTTTCTAAACATGCCTCTGACAAACAATCGACTCGAAAAATAAATCATAAAATATTTTTGGAACAGCCTACGGTTAGCTGCCTACTTTATAAAAAGGGGTATTGGG
>DBLC01000040.1:0-14776 GCA_002297935.1 Dialister sp. UBA734 | reverse complement strand
GCGCCCCTTCCACCACTACGCACTTCGCACTACTCACTACGCACTTTTCGGGTAAAAATGAATGATTACACACGCCTCACTACCACATAATCCCGATGCCACTTTCTTCTTGTATTTGCAATCCCATGGCCTCATCATAGTCCGCTAGATTCACCAAGTAGGCCAATTCGCTGTCGTTTTCAAACAGCGCAATTTGTCCATTTTGCAGCAATTTCGCCCAATCAGAAGTAGGCGCATTGGCCATATATCTCACGCTGATCATATATTGGGCGGCCTCTCTCATGAGCCCGCGGCTCCGATTGCCTGCCATGAGCTGGGCCAACAATTCCTTGGCCCGTTCATCATAGGGAATGAATACCGATTTCGTGGTATCGGCAATCAAGTGGAATACCCGCCCTATTTCTGCAAACTGTAAGCCCTTTGCCAGTTTCTCTATTTCCTTATAGTCCAAATTTCCTTCATTGCTGCGATACCATTGCTGGAAATACGCAGCAATCGCCCGAGGCGAAGGAAGTGCCGCTGCATCATAGGTGTTTCGTACCACATCGGTGCAGCTTTTTTCCTTATTCATAAAGGGACTCTTCTTTCCCTTTTCTGTCCAAAAGACGTGAGCCAGGCTATCGGCGGCTTTCCGCTTTCCCTCTCGATTACAGCGGCCTGCCCCCTGGATTAAACTATCCAGCCCGGCATATTCCAGGTACACCACAGGGAAATCAATATCGACGCCTACAGAAATGATACTGGTCGAGACCACCCGGCAAGGTTCCCCTGCCGCCAATCTCTGTTTCATGGTCTGAATGACCTTTCTTCGATGGGCGGGGCACAAATTGGTGGACAAATAGAAACTATCTTCTGGGGGCAGCCGGGAAAATATTTCTTCTGCTTCCTTCTTCGTAGAAGCCACGCAGAGCGCCTGTTTCCATTGGGCCATATCATCGGCGATTTCCTGATAGTTTTTTTCTCCATCCACATGGAATTTCACCCGTTCAAAGAACTGGTACAACGCAGGAATATTCTCCATAATTTCTACCGGTTTCTGGTCCATATAGTTTCCCAGTTCCGGCTGGGTGGCACTGCACAACACCGCACTCACTCCATAATAGGCTACCAATTCCTGCAACGCACAGAGACAGGGTTTCAAAAAATCCACAGGAAGCATCTGGGCTTCGTCAAAGATGACTACGCTATTGACGATGTGATGGAGCTTGCGGCATTTCGATGTGCGATTTCCATATAGGGATTCCCAAAACTGCTCACTGGTAGTGATAATCACCGGCGCGTCCCAGTTCTCCGTAGCCAATTTCATTTTCTGCATCGCTGCAGCCTGCTCTCTTGGCACCCGCTCTTCATCCACATCATAATTCACGTTGCTATGACTTTCCAACACCGCTTCCTCTCCCAGAAAGTCCCTAAAGATTGCTGCAGTTTGGTCGATAATAGACAAATAAGGAATCACATAAATGATACGCTCTTTCTGATGGGTCACCGCCTGCTTCAATGCAAAAGCCATAGACGATAAAGTCTTGCCCCCGCCGGTAGGAACCGTCAGCGAATAAAGCCCTGCCGGTCCCTTTCCTTTTTCTATGCAAGTTGACAAGATTTCAAATCTCTTCTGATTCAACGGATTGGTGGGATGCAAAAATCCGCGGCGATCCAATTCATGAAAAAAGCGGTCCGCCAAAGTAGAAATAGAAGGAAATTGCCCCCGCTTGACTTGGTCGGGACACATGAAAGATTCCGTATCTAAAAAGTCCGCATCTACCAGACAGGAAAACAACATCCGCGTCAACAGCATGATGTCCATAGGACGAGAACCGAAATGACTCAAATTTCTGCTGCCCAAGGAAAAAGAAGAAGGCAAATGAGCCATGACATCCCCAGCAAGAGGCATTTCTTTTTTCATTCGTCCCCATAACGTCGCCGTACCCGGTTCATCCGCTTTAGAGCCTCCATCCATCAATCCACAATGATGGCCAGCAATGCAAAAAGCGCCAACGGCCGCCAAGGATTTCAACTCTTTAGCATGGGTCCACAGCCACTTCGCTCCCAAAGTAGAGTGATCGACCCGCCCCTTCTTTTCTCCGCGAATATAGGACTGGAAGGCGGGTAAGAATTTTCCATCGTCATGGTTCTCCCCCAGCAGTTTCGCTTCCGCTCCGCATCCAAAAGCCTGACCAAATTGCTCCGCTAACCGGGCCACCCCATCCAAATGATCCTGCAAAGACTGACACCGACCGCCATCTTCTGTGATATGTCCGATGTAAGTTTCCATACCGGCCTCCTTTGAAAACACCTCATTGGAAATTCTATCTTTATTATACAGAATCCCCATGACAAAACCTGACTTGTGCAAGAGACTTTTTTACTTTTTGGTTATAGAAAATCTTAATGAGTGGATGATGAATAATTCATCTGCTCATTGTTGTTAGTTGTTGGCTGCTTGAAGCCCAACAACTAACAACCAACAACTAACAATCATGATTCTGGAGAAATACCATTTTGTATAGATGATAGGCTCATAGAATAGTACTTCCTCCAGGCAAGGCAGTTAAGTTACCGATATCCATATCATCGCTAGCGTCATTTCGACCAGAGGCACATTTGACAGCCCTAATTCCTTTCAAATTTGCGGCGCTTCCAAATAGTGTGCGCCGCCGCCACCATTTCTAACTTCTCACTTCTAACTTCTCACTGCCTTTCTATATATTAAAATTGCATCAGTGACTCAAAACCATACCTAGCAAAATTCAGTTTGTAGTAGGCCGTGAGCCGTTCGCCGTATTTTCTGACAACTGCCTACTGCTAACGGCCTACCTCCTATTTCCCCCACGCAAAAACACCTATGAAACAGAATCGTTTCATAGGTGTTTGTATTTACGGATTATTCGCTATAGATAGAAGAGATCGGACTTTCATCCTTGGGAAGTGGTGGAAGGGGAGAATCGGTATTTTCTTCTTCCTTCTTCGGTTCTTCTCCTGGTGCATAGATGGAGTGATATTTGAAGAGGTTTTCTACCTGTTTGTGGTCAATGGTTTCGACTTCCAGAAGGGCTTTTGCCATGGCATGGAGTACTTCCATGTTATCAGTCAAAGTCTTCATGGTATCGTTGTAGGCTTCATCCAGGTATTTATGCATTTCTTCATCAATCACGGTAGCTACAGTTTCGCCGTAGTTTCTTTCGGAGCCCAGCTGTTTACCAAGGAAAATCTGCTCCTGATGTTCACCGAAAATCATCGGTCCCAGGCGATCGCTCATGCCCCATTCCATAATCATCTTACGGAGAATGCCGGTAACCTGCTGCAGGTCACCAGAGGCGCCGCTGGAAATTTCATTGAAAATGATTTTTTCAGCGCACCGTCCGCCCAGTGCCACACGAAGTTGTGCCAGCAGGTGGGATTTGGTGATGAAGGAACGCTCTTCATGAGGAAGCATCATGGTGTAGCCACCGGCCTGTCCACGAGGAATGATGGTGACTTTATGGACCGGGTCAGCATCTTTCAAGAGGGTGGCCATGATGGCATGACCGGATTCATGGTAAGCGGTGAGTTTTCTTTCTTCATCGCTCACTTTATGGCTCTTTCTTTCTGGACCGTAGCTGACTTTTTCGCTGGCTTCTTCCATATCGGCCATGGAAATGGTCTTGCGGTTGTCACGAGCGGCCATGAGGGCTGCTTCGTTCAACAAGTTGGCAATGTCAGCACCGGTGAATCCAGGAATTTTCTTGGCGATGGTGTTGAGATCCACATCCGGTTCCAGTGGTTTATTTCTAGCATGGACACGGAGAATGGCCAGACGACCACGCAGGTCTGGACGGCCTACAACTACGCGGCGGTCGAAACGGCCTGGCCGAAGCAGTGCCGGATCCAGGATGTCTGGACGGTTGGTGGCCGCAATGGTGATGATCCCTTCATTGGAACCGAAACCATCCATTTCTACCAGCAGTTGGTTCAGTGTCTGTTCTCTTTCGTCATGGCCGCCGCCTAAGCCGCTGCCTCTCTGACGACCTACGGCATCGATTTCATCGATAAATACGATGCAAGGTGCATTTTTCTTGGCCTGAGAGAACAGGTCACGCACACGGGACGCACCGACACCGACGAACATTTCTACGAAGTCAGAACCGGAAATAGAGAAAAACGGTACTTTTGCTTCTCCGGCTACGGCTTTGGCTAAGAGGGTTTTACCAGTGCCAGGAGGTCCTACGAGGAGAACGCCCTTCGGAATTTTTGCGCCGATGGCAGTATAACGTCCTGGATTTTTCAGGAAATCCACCACTTCAGACAGTTCTTCTTTGGCTTCATCTTCCCCAGCTACATCGCTGAAGTTGACATGGACCTGTCCTTCGGCAGCCATTTTCGCTCTGGATTTACCAAAGCTCATGACACGTCCACCACCGCCCTGGGTCTGGTTCATAATCCAGAACCACACGCCTACCAGGATGATGATCGGAAGCAGAGAGGAAAGCAGGCTCATCCACCAGGATGGCTGTTCCGGTGGTTTTGCGGTGATCACTACATCACCGGCAGTGAGCTTCGGAAGCAGTTCTCTGTCATTGTCTGGTGCATAGGTTTCAAATTCAGTTCCATCTTTCAACTTGCCGACGATGGAATTGTTTGTCATCGTCACAGAATCTACATTCTTCTTCTCTACCTGGGTGATAAAGTCACTGTAGGTAATTTCGGAATGCTTTTCCTGCGGATGGACAAAGGTATTGAATATGGACACCGCAATAACAATCAAAAGCACGTACAATGCCACATTCTTTACAAACTTGTTCAATATATTCCTCCTATCTATCTGTTTTGAATCCCATTGAATAAGTATACCCCATAGATTGATAACTTTGAATAATTTCAATTTTATCATATATCTACGTAGATAGGCAATGAGAAAATTTGAAAAGCAGTACCAAATAAGAAAAAGGTTATTAGAGGAGAAAACATTTGAAATCTTTAGCGCAAAATGGATAAGCAAAAGGTTATAATTCTACAGATTTCCTCATCAAACAAGCGACATATAAGCAAGTGTCCAGGTTATAAAAGGTTATACCTTGAGCTATATAACCCTTTATAACCTAGAAGGCAGCTGTATATGCTATTTCCTTCCATATAGAAGTCAGTAGAATAATAACCTTGTGCCAATTCAACTAAGGAAAAATGTCATCTTTGGAATCTCCTCTGATAACCTTTTAAAAATATTCGTTACCTCATGAACAAATATTACGTTTCTATACTTTTACTGTCTGCTATACACTTTGCTGTCCAGTACGCCGATGAAAGGCAGGTTTCTGTATTTCTGGGCATAGTCGCAGCCGTAGCCGACGATGAATTCATCAGGAATTTCAAAGCCGATGTATTTCACATCCACTTCGGCTTCTCTTCTTTCTTTCTTATCCAGGCAAATAGCCAGTTCTACGGAAGCGGCGCCTCTCTGTTTCAGAATTGGAAGCAGAGCAGACATAGTGATGCCTGTATCGATGATATCTTCTACCACAATGACGTGTTTGCCGCGGATTTCGCTGTCCAGGTCTTTCTTAATTTTCACGTGACCACTGGAAACGGTGCTGTTGCCGTAGCTGGAGACGCACATGGTGTCCAAGGTGACTGGCAAGTCGATTTCTCTCATAAGGTCACACAGGAAGGGCATAGCCCCTTTCAGGATTCCTACCAGAACCACTTCTTTTCCTGCATAGTCTTCGGTAATCTGCTGACCGATTTCTTTCACTCTAGCAGCGATCTGTTCTCTGGTTACCAGTACGGCTTTGACATCTTTTTCTAAATTTTTCATTTTACTTCTTTGTCTCCTTACCTATCCAAGATAATGTAATTAATAAATAATGGGTTGTGTTTGAAGAAGGCCTGCCAAAGCGGCTGCCTCGCAAAAATCCTGTCCAGTAGATGTGGGACCTATCGGCTACCAGGGGCCAGAACGGTCTGGCTGGAGATGGAATGGCTGCTTCTTGTAAAATACGGAGCACCTCTTTCGTTCCTTCCATGCCATAGGGCGCCATGGTATCTCCTTTTTTAGGAAATACCAGGTGAAGCGCTCCCACTTGGTCGCCATCTAGCAAGTATTGGTTCTTCTCCATCTGACTGGGTTTCGTGAGCAGCGATTGTATGACCATCTGCCACGGTTCTTTTTTTATGATTATACTGTTTTTATTGATGAAATCAATTGTTAATTGCGTAAGAATTGGATTTTTCAACCACTGACGGGTCACCAATTCTGTCATTTCTATACCGCTAGGTAACACCCCCGCTTTGGTATTTCCCGGATATAGAAATACATAGACTCTTTCCACTTGCAAGGTCACGAAATGACTCGAGGTTCTTTGCCCGCTGCCTTGCTGTAGCAAAGTGCGCATCCGCTCCAAACTTTGGAAATCCAACTCTTCCTTTCCCACTTGAAAGGCCGCTTTTCGAAGCACCCGCCGGAGCAATGCCGTGGGAAGTTTTTGGATTTCCCTTCGAGGAATCAGCAGGTAGCCTTCTTGACTGGTCACCGCCCATTGGGATAGCCACGCCTGAGCTTCGCCGTCCATATAAGAATCTTCTTCGCGAAAAATGTCTGCCATATGACCCAGGGACTCTACCAAGTTCGGATTATACGAGAGGAGTTGAGGCAGTAGGTGGAGCCGAATCTGGTTTCTAGTGGTATTAGGAATGTCGTTGGTGGCATCGTGACACGCCTCATAGGGATAGCCATCCACAAAGGCTTGGATGTCTTTTTTCGTGACTCCTAAAAAGGGACGAAGTAAATCGTCTCGTTTGGGCTGCATCCCAGAGAGACCCCGAGCTCCGCTGCCGCGAAGGAAATGAAAGACCACTGTTTCCGCCTGGTCATCACCGTGATGAGCCAATGCGATATAGCGGAAATTTTCTTGTTCTTTTACCTCTCGCAAGGCGGCATACCGAAGGTCCCGGGCCACTGTTTCCAGGGACCCTTTTTCTCTTTCTCTCGTTTCCTTGACAAATACGTCTTTCCGATAGAAAGGAATCTGTAGGTCTTGGCAAACGGAAGCTACGAAGGCCGTCTCTTCTTCTGCTTCGTCTCGCAAATGGTGATTCACGCAGCAGCAACCAAGCCGAAGTCCTTCTTTCTGGGCTATTTCCTTAAAAAAGAGAAGCAGTCCCAACGAATCGGGGCCCCCAGACACGGCCAGCAGGATGGCGTCCCCGGTCTGCCACAGTTGGTGTTCTTTGGCAAAAGAAAGCACCGTTCCGATGAAATCGGAGGAACTCATTTTTTACCTGCCACTTGGGGCGAAAGCACGTCCGCATCGAGCAGCCCTTCCGAAAGGTCTCGATCGCTGACGATAATTTCTGAGAGGGCGAAATATTCCATCAAACTGTCCAAGATGGCTACACCAGCCACAATGATGTCGGCCCGGGAAGGCAAGAGGCCTTTCAGGTGGCATTTCTCATCATAGGACATGGAGGATAATTTTTTCAGCATAGCCGATACATCTTCCTGATGAATCACATAGTCCTGCACTTTAGAAGAATCGTACACTTCCAAGCCCTGCAGCACCGAAGCCAGGGAGGTGATGGTGCCGCCGACACCAATCCAGCGTTTCACATTCTGCATAGATTCCATCAAATCGGTTTTGCGGAACAGTTCAAAACAGTGCTTTTTCAGTTCCCCTCTGCCTCTGGCGGTGGTGGTATCGAACTGCTTGGAACATCGCACGCACCCCAGACGGAAGCTGTGCCGCATCCCCACATCACTGCCGAAGCCCATACAGAATTCGGTGGAACCGCCACCGATATCGACCACAGAAGTCAATACCCCGGGCGTTCCTGCCGCACCGATATAGCTGTAGTAGGCTTCTTCGGTGCCTGTCAGAATGCGTACCGGTACCCCAGTGGCCGCGGTCACTTCGTCAGCAAATTCTTCCCCGTTGCTGGCATCTCGCATGATGGACGTGCCATAAGCAAATATTTCATCCGCCCCGGCCAGTTTCGCTGCGGCGGTAAATTCATTAATCGCTGCCAAAGACCGTTCCCGGCCGCCCTGTCCGATGCAAGCCTTATCGGTCATGCCTTCCCCTAAGCGAGTGCTTCGAAGGTCTTTCCTCAAAACCTTCCATTCGCCGGTTTCATCTTTCTCCGCCAGCAACAGGCGGATAGAATTGGTTCCGATATCGATGATTGCGCGCATAATAAAACCTCTTCTTTAGTTAGAAGTGATCATGGTGACTGGTAGACTGGTGACTAGTCACCCAATATAACTCCTAACTCCTCACTTAATTTAAAAGAGGACATAACGCATCGTTACATCCCCTTTCCTCATCAATTGCTGCGACGGGCCCCTCTGCCGCCTCGTTTGGATTCTACATTTCTTTTCAGATCCAGAAGTCTTTCATCGCTATCCTTGAGGAAACGGCTCAATTTGTCCTCAAAAGATGCAGGGGCTTCGTGTTTTGGTGCCCGGAAACCGCCGGAGAAACTGCGTCTTTCCATGGCTCTTGGTGCTTCATGAAAAGCCTCTCTTTCCGGTGCATTTTCTCTTTTTACAAAGCGATGGTTCCCTTCGTTGTGTTCTTTATGAAAATGGTCACTCTTTTTTTCTTCCTTGACCGGCTGGGCCTGCTTGATGGACAAAGCAATCTTGCCTTTGTCATCAATGGTAATCACTTTCACCTTTACTTTGTCTTTGACTTTCAGATATTGATTAACATCACTTACATATTCATTGGCCACTTCTGAAATATGGACTAGGCCCACCTTCTTTTCAGGCAGTTCCACAAAAGCGCCAAATTTAGCGATTCCAGTAATGGTACCTTCTACGATACTTCCGACTTCTAAAGCCATGTGAAAACAAAAATCCTTCCCTGATAAACGAAACACAGGCCACGCCTATGCCTAAGATAAATACATGTAAATTATACGAGATTTCTTTGGGAATAGCAAGTTTTTTAAAGTGCGTAATGCGAAGTGCGTAGTGCGTAATGGTGGAAGGGGCGCACAAAGTTTGAAAGCGCCCCAATACCCCTTTTTTATAAAAATTCGGCGGCTTTATGAATTGTGCCGCCGTTCCACCATTACGCACTTCGCACTTCGCATTACGCACTCAAACCACCACAGTCACTCATCTCACATACGGCACTTCTCCCGGTTTCACCAATCCCAATTCGTCTCTGGCTTTTTTCTCCAGTTTTGTTGGATCTTCCAGGTCTTCTTTTTTCTGCTCCAAGGTGGCTCTTTCTTCGGTGAGCCTTGCTTTTTCTTCCAAGAGAAGATTTTCCTGCTGCTGCAGGTTGTAGAAGCGATAGGCACTTTCCAGGCAAATCAGAAGGGACAGGAGCATCATCACCAGGCACAGGGCGCGAAGGATAGGACTATGGGGAAATAGCCATCGTTTCAGACCGGATTTCCGTTTTCTACGCACCAGGCTCCCTCCCTATAAGAGTATTCACCCACTTATAAATGGCCGGTTCTTCTGCCAATGCCTGTTCATAGGCATCGTACGCAGCAGCGGCTTGGAATCCGTAGTCCAGCCAGGCTTTGGAATCATTCCAACGATTCTTATCATTATAAAAAGCAACAATTAAAAGTTTGCCATTTCTCTCAGCCGAAGCCACCAGACATTCGCCAGCCGCATCGGTCATGCCGGTTTTGATGCCATTGGCCCCTTCATAGTGGCTGGACAGAAATTCATTTCTATTTTCTACATTCCGATAAATCCCATTACGATAGGTCATGGGGTAGGTTTTCCGTTTCACAATATCCCGGAAATCTGGATTTTTCATGGCATGGGCGGCAATGAGTACCATATCTTCCGCGGTGGTGTAGTGTTCCGGATTGGTGAGCCCATTGGGGTTAGCGAAATGGGAATGGGTGGCGCCGATGGAAGCGGCTTTTTCATTCATCATTTCAATGAATCGATCATAAGACCCGCCTACGGTTTCGGCCACCGACACAGCCGCATCGTTACCGGAAATAAGCATCATCCCATAGAGCAGCTGGTGCAGCGACAGCGGCATGTCAGGACGAATCCCCACATTGGTCCCATCCTGTTTCATGGCTCGTTGAGAAATCACCGCATTCTGTTCCAGCTTGTCTTTCCCTTCTTCCAAGGCCAGGATGCAAGTCAAAATCTTGGTGGTGCTGGCAGGGTAAATCTTCAATTCCCCTTCTTTGTCAGCCAGCATACGGCCTGTATTTCCATCAATCAAAGCAGCCGACACCGCTTTCGTTTCCGGCGGCGGTGGCAACACCGGCGGCTTAGGCGGTTCCGGAGTGATCCAGACCATGACACCAAAAGCAATACTCAAAATCAATACAACCAGCACGATAAAGGCTAGTACTCTTTTCATTACACACTCTTCCTTTTCGATAAAATAATTCTGGGTGACTGGTGACTCGTGACTGGTGACTGGGAAAAGGTTCTCAAGGTTCTAAGGGTTCTAAGGGTTCTAAGGGTTCTAAGGGGCCCCGAATGAGGCAATAACGCTAGCGTTTATTGGCACATTCGAGAAACCTGAGAGACCTTAGCAACTTGAGAATCCTGAGTAACTTTTGCATAAACAAAGTTCTTTACTTTTTCTCTTAACTTAATGACATTGCCCAGTCACCAGTCTACCAGTCACTAGTCACTTTCTTTCTGCTGTTTCTGTAATTCCGCCCGTCTATCATCAATCTTATAATGGGTTTCTACGGGCTCGCCGCGGTTCTTTTGGATGCCCTTATTGAGAGCTGCCGTATAGGCGGCGCCGTTTTCTTCTTCATTTACGGTGTATATGGCTGTATTTCCACAATAAATCACATTATCTTCCAAGACCGCATCGGGCACGTGGCCGGCGTGGTACAGTTTCGCCAGTTTCCCTGCGGTTAGATAGGTTCGTTCTTTATTGGTGTATTTCCCCATAGCAGCCGCCTGGAAGGCTTTTTCCCCGTTGACCACAATGGTGTCGTCTTTGACTTGTACGTGATTGCCAGCGTAGGCGGACATCCATTTCAGATTTTTGTTGATACGATCACTGGTTTTCGGATGGTTGCCCGGTGCCAGCACCGCTTTGATGCCCGACGGAGAACTTTCACCGTATTTATCCTTCAACACTTGCATGGCTGCTGCACCGGCGCCTGGATTGTATCCGGCTTCCACCAAGTATTGGAATCCCCAATCGTCGGCTTCCTTTTCCTGGTCTTTGGTGAAAATCGCATTGGACACATAGTTCCCCGCAATATTGGCCAGTAGGTACTCCCCGTAGGACGCATCGCCCATGTAAATATTGAGAGACGTCAACAGGCCCACTCTCTTCTTCACGCCGCTCACATTGTGTCGCTTTTCCCCATGGGATATTTCGTGGGCCATGACGTAAGCCAATTCATCATCGTCCATGGTATCCAAGGACCCTTTGTTGACACAAAGCACACCGCCGAGACTCATGAACGCATTGATGTCCTCATCGGGGGCCACGTAAACTTTATAACTCCGCTTCACTGCCCCGGTATCGCAGATATTTTGGTAAATTTCCTGCACCCGGTTGTCCGCTTCCGCCGATTCATAGACCCCAGTCTGCTGCTGGCACTTGCTCAGAAGAGCTAGCTGGCTATGATCATCCATTCTGGAATAGTAATTAGAAATAAAAAGCATAGCCGCTGCGCCATAGAGCAATTTCTCCGCCGTAGACGCCGCCTCCACTTCCGCTGGTACCATCATGGTACCGGTAAAGCATAACGACGCCAGAGAAAGGGCCAACAGTTTCTTCTTCAAAGATTTCATAGCGTCCTCCATGTACATGTATGTGAACTTTATATTGGGTGACTGGTGACTCGTGACTGGTGACTGGGAATGTCAATGATTCCTGTGGAGTCACAGCTGCTGGCTTCTAGCTGCTAGCTACTAGCCGGCTAGAGGCTAACAGCTTAGTAACTAGAAGCTATGACTCTGTCGTATTACATCACTTTCATAACCAGTCACTAGTCACGAGTCACCAGTCACTTTTCTCTTATTGTACCATTTTTGAAAGTGGAATGCGAAAAAAGTAGGCCGTTGGCAGTTAACGGTTAACGGTTAACGGTTGACGGTTGACGGTTAACTGCCTACTGCTAACTTTCATTAAGAATTGACAAATCTGATTTCCTCGTTATAATACTAGGAGTGATTAGGGACTGTCACTTTGCCGGTATCCTAGTGATGAACTGGACAGACGGTTCTAGTTTTTATTTTTACGACTTATATCTCGACAAAAAGAGAATAAGAACGGAGGCTACTATGGAAAACACAAATGAAAAGCAGACGTCTGGTACTTTTATGAGTATTAGAGAATTAACGATTTCTGGCCTATTGGCAGGAATTACCATCTTCTTAGGACTTACAGGATATGGATTCATACCGTTGGTGGTTATGAATGCCACCATTCTTCATATTCCAACTATTATCGGCGCCATTTTGGCAGGCCCAAAAGTAGGGGCTGTGGTTGGATTCTTATTTGGCCTGTTTTCTTTCATTCAAACCTTACGTGCCCCCAGCTTGATGATGCAGTTTGCTTTGCAGCATAGTGTCATCGCTGATGCGTTTATCTGCATCGTTCCTCGTATTTGCATCGGATTGGCCGCTTGGGCACTTTTCCGGTACATTCCAGGCAATGTACATCTTCGTGCTGGCATCGCTGCCATCGGTGGCGCATTGACAAACACCGTATTGTTCTTAGGCTCTTTCTTCCTGCTGGTTGGTGCTCCTTATGCCGCAGCCAAAGGCATTTCTGTGGAAGCCGTCGGCTTGATGTTGGTGGGCATCACCACCGCCAATGGGATTCCAGAAGCCCTGGTTTCCGGCGTCATTGTCATTCCGATCGTTATGGCGTTGAAACGTAGCGGTTGGAAGATGAAATAATTCGGGTGTGGTGAGATGGATTGTCTCACATGGAGCTGAAATATGTATGCAAAGGTTCTGTAGCGATGGATTAGATTGTCTTACATAGTGCTGAGATGTGTATGCAAGGGTTCTGTAGCGATGGGGCAGATAACCTTACATGGTTATGAAACGTGTATGTTAAGGTTCTGTAGCGATGGGGCAGATTGTCTCACATGATGCTAAAACGTGTATGCTAAGGTTCTGTAGCGATGAAACAGATTGTCTCACATGATGCTAAAACGTGTATACAAAGGTTCTAAAATCGCATTTAGCAAAAAAAGAATGGTTAAAGTCATTTGAATTTGACTTTAACCATTCTTTTTTGATTTCCAGAACCTTATGAGAGCGAATGCATAGAGATGATTCTCCAACGAAAATCACTCTAACAGAACCCTATAACAGCGGATTCACTGAGATGATTCTCTATCGCTAATTGACCCAACAGAACCTTTTGACTGCGGTTTCACTGAGATGATTCTCTAGCGATAATTATCCCAACAGAACCTTATGATAACGGACTCATCGAGATGATACTCCAACGATAATCGCCCCAACAGAACCTTACTCTTCCTTCCCTCTGAGCCGTTCATCGCATGTAGCGATGAGAGCTTTCACATCCACGTTGGCATTCTGGCACAGTGTACCAATGGTGGTGGTCATGTCGGAAGGCATGGCAATCTGTTTTTCCTGGAAAATAGGAAGCAGCTGTGGATAGAGGGTGAGAATGGTTTCCATGGGGGTGTCTTCAGTAAGAAGCGGTTTATTGTATTTATCAGCGATGAATTCGTTCATTTCGCCGATGATTTCAAATACATCCATTCCATGGGACTGGGCTGCCTGCCAAAGGTTTTCATCATAAGAAACGAAGCAGCCTACACAGGACATGCCGTATTCCATGAGGAACGGTCCCATTTCCGGATAGACTTCGATGACCTGCATGATGTTATTTTCCGGACGGACGAAATCCCCTTCTTTGAGCGGCGGTACGTCAGGAGCCCCCCAGCTGGAACCATAATAATCATTGGTATCCCCTTTTCCATCTGGCACAGTATTTCCAAGAACGTTATCACGGAATGTTTCATAGCCCACCTGGTCAATGAATTCTTCCATGGACTGGTAACTTTCATGTTCCAGGTAATAGGTGCAGGCTTTCACCATAATAGCCAAGGCATCAGCCGGGAACTGGGCGAAGGCGAAGAATGTCTTTTTGCCGGTGTAAATATCCCAACCATCGGACATGCCCACCGCACGAATCGGAAGCGGTGCTACAATGGTGCAAGTCAGAATGCAAGACTGCCAGGAACCAAAAGCCAAAAGTCCCAGGTCTTTTAAAACGCCGTCAACATCGTCTTTAGAAAGTCCGGAAATAATCGGACGGGCTTTCGGATCCAGGATGTAGGTGCCATCAAACTTTTCAGCCGTGGCTTTCATCTGCTGTTTCAGTTCATTGCGGCCTTCCTGAATATCCGGAATGAAATCAATTTCAAGGGAAAATGTCAAATTATCTGCTGTCATGAAAATAACTCCTTTCGAGTATAAAAGGGACTAGGGATTAGGCCCTAGGGATTAGGAGATATCATTTTAACATCTAATCCCCAATCCCTAGCTACTATGTCACATATTAGTTTTGTGTATAGTGATGCACCAACGATTTGTACTTGTTTATTATATCAAATCGAGACAAATCGAAACAAGGGGAAATTGGTGACTGGTGACTGGTGACTGGTGACTGGTGACTCGTGACTGGTAATTGGAATCGCATTTTCCTAGTCACCAGTCACTAGTCACCAAATCCCACATGAAGCGAATGTATAAAATACTTTGCGGCGCTTTATAAGTTGTGCGTCGCCTAAATAAGTTTACTCCTTATTTATCGCCCCCATTGGGCAATGATGTTAAGTTAAGCGAAATATG
>DBLC01000011.1:537-18151 GCA_002297935.1 Dialister sp. UBA734 | reverse complement strand
CAGAAGCTGCGTGGTGCCGCACTCACCGGGTCCTCCAGTTATATGACACGTTGGGCTACGATGACGCTCATTCGAAAGGAAATACTTTGAATGAAATAGTGACTAGTATCTAGGGATTGGGGATTAGGAAATTTCTCATTCCGTTGTTGTCAAAGCTGCTAGCTTTTAGCAACTGGCTTTTAGCTGGCCAGCAGCTAGAGGCTAAGAGCTAGTCGCTGGTATTATCGGATATTTTCTAATTCCTAGGGCCTAGCTACTAATCCCAAGCTACTAACAAACCAGCTGCATAAAGCAAACTGAAAACGTAAAAATGCCTTGCGGAAAAGTAGGTGTCTGATCCATTAGCTAGTGACTGCCTTGCTGACGAGAACCGTACGCCACTGACTATAGCGATAAAACGTGCTGACTCAATTACCTGTTATAGCTTCTACGACTGGTTTAAGGTTTAGGGTTTGGGGGTTAAACCCTTAAACCTTAAACCCTAAACCCAAAGAAGAGATATAAGGTAAGCGGGAAGCATACAAATATCGCTAGGAGCCTAGAAGCTGCGTGGTGCCGCATTCACCTTGGCCTCATCTTAAGCATGACACGTAAGTACCGCTCTTCCGATCGAACAGGGCATGATTGTTTGAAATTTGCTATATTGCAGTATGGTGACAAATACCTAAAAAGGGGTATTATTCTACTGGTTTCGATGGATGCCATGAAGCAAGATACCACCATTATCAAGGGTAAAAAGGGTATACAGGGTTATGCGAAATTGCTAGCGGAATCACATAACCCTATATAACCTGTATAACCCTGGTGCTAGCGGTGGTATGCTTCTAGTATCTTAGCGATTCAGCAGGATAATAACCTTTTCTAAAATCCCATTACCATGGTAATGATTTATGTTTTCTTGTCTGTTCATCCCTCTACTTTCCATGGAAAGCAGAATTGGCCGAAAGGCAATTACATAAAAAATAAAAAGCACATCTTCTTTTACAAGAGGGTGTGCTTTTTGTGCATCTAAAAAGGCAGTTAGAAGTGAGAAGTTAGAAGTGAGAAGTGGTGGTAGCGGCGCACAATTCATATAGCGCCGCGGTTTTTAGCTATTTTAAATTGTCGTCAGACATATTTTGATGAGGGGAAATCATTGTAAATGTATTTCTCGTAAAGGGCCTTACGGAAGGTAGGGTCTGTGGTGGCTTGTTGCGCTTCTTGGATTCGTCCTTCGTTTAGGAGAATTTCCATCAATTGAGCGAAACGATTTTCACCCTTTTTCTTTCCTATTTCCATGCCCTTCTCTATGCCTATTTCTATTCCCCTTTCTTCGCCTTCCTTTAGGCTATTTTGAATCATAGATTCTCTATCCATCCGTGCCATTTCGCGGTTGATATATTGGCGGCGTTCGGCGGTGTTATTGAAGAAGATACGTGCGGCTTTCATGGCTTCTTGAATGGCTACTTCGCTCATAGCGAGTTCCTCCTTTCCTTTTTTATCCAGCTGGTTAGCAAAGTACGCTAGCCAACGTTCCATTTTGGTCATTTCTGTAATGGATTTATGTTTTGCTTGGTCGGCGTATTTGGGTATTTCCAAGAAATGAAATTCTAAATCCTTGGTGAGCTGATGGCCATTGGCCTTGTTGTAAATGCCATACATGGCATGCGGTTCTTCCTGGGGAAGAAAGGAAAAATTCAGTAGATTCACTGTAATGGCCAATACTGTTAATTTATGGATTTGAGTTAGTTGGAATGATTTCGCTAGTGATTATAAGGTTCTAAAGGTACTAAAGGTTCTGAGGTTTCTCGAATGAGATGATAAACTCTGGCGGCATTATCTCATTCTGATAACCTGAGAACCTTTAGTACCTTTAGAACCTTGTGTGTAGGAGAAATCAGCGATTGTCTTGCTTGACGTAGCAGCATTGTGGTCATAGGGTTATAGTTGTATTCACTGAGATTGGCAAATAACATATCCGCTGCCATGACAAGCGCCTCGCTTTCTGCGTAATCCTGTGCATTCAAAACCGTAACGTAACAACCTTGCCTTATTACCCTCATTGTAAATCATATAAATGCATAAGGCAAATGGATAGTGAGGAAATCAAAGAAATGCTGATTTGCCTCATGCACTTTGCGTATGTTTATAAAAAATATTTTTATGAGACCGATTCGACCTTGTGAAATGATATAATACATGTAAATGTATAATTTTAATTTATGAAAAATTGGACATGAGGTATACACATGAACAAACAGCAACTGGCTGCCAAGATCTGGGAATCGGCTAACAAAATGCGCTCTAAGATAGAGGCTAACGAATATAAAGATTATATTTTGGGATTTATTTTTTACAAATACTTATCTGAGCGGGAAGAAAAATGGCTTCTGAAGCGGCATTACACCTATGAAGTCATGGAGAAACGCCTCAATGAGGAAAATGAAAGATTGGTTCAGAGTGCGCAGAACGATTTGGGGTATTTCATTGCTTATAAAGATTTATTTTCCACATGGCTTCGTATGGGAAAGGATTTTAGCATAGATAATGTGCGGACTGCATTGTCTGCTTTTACTCGTTTGATTTCTGTGAATCATAAGAAAGTATTCGATGGCATTTTTACGACGTTGCAAACTGGATTGTCTAAATTAGGGACAGATTCAAAATCTCAATCGAAAGCAGCTAGTGATTTAATCCAGCTCATCAATGATATTCCTATGGATGGAAAGCAGGATTATGATGTACTTGGTTTTGTCTATGAATATTTAATCAGTCAATTCGCTGCTAATGCGGGGAAAAAGGCGGGAGAATTCTATACCCCCCATGAAGTGTCTCTTTTGATGTCACAACTGATTGCTCATCATCTACGAGATAGAGAAGAAATTCAAATTTATGACCCCACATCGGGTTCTGGCTCTTTGCTTATCAATATCGGTCGTGCTATTGCCAAGTATATGAATGATCCCAATTGCATCAAATATTATGCGCAGGAATTGAAGGAAAACACATACAATCTGACCCGTATGAATCTGGTCATGAGAGGTATTCTTCCTGCGAATATTTATGTTCGGAATGGGGATACCTTAGAAGAAGACTGGCCTTATTTTGATGAAAAGACAGAATACGCACCGCTCTATGTGGATGCGGTAGTTTCCAATCCGCCATATAGCCAGCGATGGACGCCAGATGGGAAAGATAGTGATCCAAGGTATGCCAGATATGGCTTAGCACCGAAATCGAAGGCAGACTATGCATTCCTTCTTCATGATTTATATCACTTGAAACCCAATGGCATGATGACCATTGTACTTCCCCATGGGGTTCTGTTCCGCGGCGGGGAAGAAGGAAAAATTCGGAAAAATTTAATCGAACAAAACAATATTGATGCCATTATTGGCTTGCCGGCTAATATTTTCTTCGGGACTGGCATTCCTACGATTATTATGGTTCTTCGGCAGAAACGGGAAAATACCGATGTACTTATCGTAGATGCGTCCAAAGGATTTGCCAAAGAAGGAAAAAACAACAAGCTCCGTGCTAGCGATATCAAACGAATTGTAGATACGGTGACCCAAAGACGGGACATTCCGAAATATTCTCGAAAAGTATCGAAGAAAGAAATCCGGAAGAACGATTACAACTTGAATATTCCTCGTTACGTAGATTCTTCTGAAAATCCTGAAACTTGGGACCTGTATTCCTCTATGTTTGGTGGAATCCCAGAAACAGAACTGCAAGATTTAGAGGACTATTGGTCTGTTTTCCCTTCGCTAAAGAAAGAGCTCTTTACTTCCGATGGTGCTTATGCCCATTTGAACGTAACAGATTTAGAAGCTGCCATCACAGACAATGAAGATGTAAAGACATTTTTAAAATCCTATGAAATGGAATTTTCTACATTTCTTCCCTATTTGCAGCATGCTTTGATTGATGAAGCAGAGAATGTGTCTGTCCTCAAAGCAGAAGATGATATCACAACCAATTTATTTGCTAGATGCCAGACGATTCCGCTGATAGATGCTTACGAAGCCTATGAAGCCTTCCATGATGGGTATGACTCGATCAGCGGCGATTTGGAAATCATTCAGACCGAAGGGAAAGAAGCCATTCGCCAAGTAGACCCGCACATGGTGATTAAGAAAAAGGATAAGAAAGATGTAGAAGTTCAAGAAGGCTGGCAAGGCCGCATTCTTCCTTTTGACCTGGTACAGTGGGTATTGCTGCAGGACGATTTACAGAAAATAGAAGCACTGAACCAGAAACTCAATGAAGCTATGGCGAAGAAGGAAGAAATCATCGATGAAATGGGAGATGATGAGAAACAGACTTTGCTTAATGATGACAACAGTGATTTTGATTCCAAAGCCTTAAAGGAGGCAGTGGTGGATGCTTTGAGTGATGTGCAGTCTGATGATATTCGTCTGCTGTCTCAGTATTTGAATTTATCCAAGAAACAGGACAAAGTTCAGTTTGTACAAGACCATCCGCTATCTATTTGGAAAGAAATGAAAACACAAAAAGATGGTGTCACTTATTCCAAGACCGAAGTGAATAAGGTCATCAAAACATTGCGTCAGTCCTATGTATTTGCGGAAAATACCCCAGAGCGGAGAATCATGGATGCGACAGGAGCCATAGAGGATATAGCTGCACTGAAAAAAGAAATCAAAAAAGCGGAAGATGTCCTGCATGAAAAAACGAAAACCACCATCGAGAAATTAAGCGATGATGAAGTGAAACAATTACTTTGTGAAAAGTGGCTGACACCGATGATATCTCAAATCATGGACTTGGCACAGAAACAGCTGGAAACCTTGCGGAAGAAAGTAGAGGCCCTGGCTAAGAAATATGATGACACCTATGAAGATATCGAAACAGAAATCCAAAAGACTGAAAGCGAGCTGTCGTCTATGCTGGATGATCTGACTGGTTCTGACATGGATATGGAAGCCGTACGGGAATTGAAAAAACTCCTGGGAGGTGAGTTGTGATGGAAAAACGACACGTGCCGGCCCTGCGTTTCAAAGGGTTCACCGACGATTGGGAACAGCGTAAGGTTGGGGAACTTTTAATTGAACGCAATCAACCAACAGTGAAATGCTCGGAGTATCCATTGATGGCATTTATCGCTAACAAAGGAATTGCACCCAAAGGAATACGTTATGATAGAAGTGCTTTGGTTTTGGATGCGGAAAACAAGGTATATAAGAAGACTGAGTTTAATGATTTTATTTATAGCTCTAATAATTTAGAAAGTGGTTCTATCGGTTTGAATAAGTATGGAAAGGCTTGCATTTCGCCTGTTTATAGCATATTTCAAACATCTGAATTGGCTGATGCTGACTTTATCGGAAAACGATTGGTGCGACCTGATTTTAAACAAAAAATGATCAAATGGCGACAAGGCGTTATATATGGACAATGGAAAATTCATGAATCTGATTTTGGGAAAATTGATGTGTTAACGCCTAATTTGGAGGAACAGCGAAAAATAGGAAAGATTCTAAATAATATCGATAAATTTATTACCCTTCATCAGCGTAAGCATAAAAAATTGCTGGCTTTGAAAAAAGCGTTGCTTGAAAAAATGTTTCCGAAAAATGAAGAAAAAATTCCAGAAGTTCGTTTTTTCGGTTTTACTGGCGATTGGGAACAGTGTAAGTTAGGAGATATTTTTGTTGAGTATGCAGAAAAAAATCATCCTGAATTGCCTGCTTTAACAATTATACAAGGTCAAGGGACCGTAAGACGTGACGAATCAAACAGAATGTTGCAATATGATAGAAAAAGTCTTTCTAATTATAAGATGGTTAATATAGATGATTTTATTGTACATTTGCGCTCTTTTGAAGGTGGGCTAGAACGGGCTAGTTTACAAGGAATTATTAGCCCTGCTTATCATACTTTCCATGGGGAAAATATAAATTTTCAATTTTATTATTCTTATTTTCGCTCTTTAAATTTTATTGATAAGGACTTGAAACAGCATGTTTATGGTATTCGTGATGGTCGTAGCATTGATATTGATGGAATGAAAACTATAAAGATTCCATATACATCTTTGTGTGAACAGACAAAGGTTGGAAATTTTATTATTGAAATAAATCGTCTTATTACCCTTCATCAGCGTAAGCTTGAAAAATTGCAAAATATCAAGAAAGCCATGCTTGAGAAAATGTTTGCTTGACGGATTATGTACTTCATGTGGGATTGTTGTGTTGCTTTTTCTGAAATCAGAGAGGATTGTTTTTACTGAAACCAAGTATAAGTCTGTTTCCTTTGTTTTGCCAGAATAAACACTTACTATTATTACTATAAGGAATGGTGGTAAGTGCTTGTTCTTGGGAACAGCGTAAGTTAGGAGAAGTAACAGCTATTTTTCATAGTGGAGAAGGCATTAAGTCTGATGAAATAAAAGAATCGGGTCAGTATCCTGTGTATGGCGGTAACGGATTACGTGGTTATACTGATAGATATACTTATGATGGTGAGTTTGCTCTTATTGGAAGACAAGGTGCATTATGTGGAAATATGAATTATTCCATTGGGAAAGCCTATTTTACAGAGCATGCGGTCATAGTAAAAGCAAATCCTAGCAACAGTACACATTTCATGTATTATTTGTTGGAAATTATGAATTTGGGCCAGTATTCCGATCAATCAGCACAACCTGGATTAGCTGTAAATAAACTTTGTAAATTGAATGGAGAAATGCCATCAAAGGGAGAGCAGGAACAAATTGCTAAGTGTTTTGGAGAGATTGACCACCTTATTACCCTTCATCAGCGTAAGCAATAAAGCAATGTATTTTTCAAAAAACTGATTCTTGGGAACAGCGTAAGTTTATAACACTTGCAATGAAATTATCTCATATGGGATTTTCTTCTTTATCACTTCCTAGTGTTGAATATGAGGATGTAAGTCCTGAAATTGGGATTTTAAATAAGAATATATACAAGAAGAAAGTTAGTAAAAAAGGAGTAATTTTTGATGAAAATCAAGTTCTGTATGGTAAGTTAAGACCTTATTTACATAACTGGTTGAATCCTAATTTTAGCGGAGTTGCTGTTGGAGATTGGTGGGTTTTGCAACCGCTTTTAGTGAGCAAAGGTTTTTTATATAGACTAATTCAAACTAGATATTTTCATAATGTCGCTAATCAATCTTCTGGTTCTAAAATGCCTCGTGCTGATTGGAATCTGGTATCTAATTCTGTGATGCTAACACCAGCTTCATTTAAAGAACAGAAACAAATTGCTAAGTGCTTTGACAATATTGATAGCCTTATTACCCTTCATCAGTGGAAGTCAAAAGTTATACAAATAGGAGAAAAATCATGATGGGATTTGATAAAGAATGTGATTTTGAGAAGGCCCTTATCGCTGTACTCCAGAGTAAGGGCTGGGAAAGTCAGGTATTGTATCATCCCACGGAGCAGGACCTGATCGATAACTGGGCGAAAATTCTCTTTGAGAACAATCGAGAGATTGACCGGCTCAATGATGTGCCTCTTTTGCGGGAGGAAATGGATGAACTGTTGGAGCAGATTGGAAATTTGCAGACACCTCTAGCTCTCAATGGATTTATCAATGGGAAAACGGTTTCTATTACGCGGAAGAATCCGGCGGATACGCTGCATTATGGAAAGGAAGTTAGTCTCAAAATTTACGACCGTATGGAAATTGCAGCGGGTCAGTCTCGGTATCAGATTGTGGAGCAACCAGAGTTTGGTCGAAAATTGCCGGTAATGCAGGATCGAAGAGGGGACTTGATGTTGCTCATCAATGGGATGCCGGTTTTTCATATCGAACTCAAGCGGTCGGGTGTGCCTGTTTCTGAGGCGTGCCATCAGATTGAAAAGTATGCCTATGAAGGCGTTTTTACGGGGTTATTTTCAATGGTGCAGGTTTTTGTGGCCATGAATCCGGAGGAGACTCTCTATTTCGCCAATCCAGGACCGTTGGGAAAGTTCAATCAAGATTTTTATTTCCATTGGGAAGATTTCAACAATGAATTGGTCAATGATTGGAGAAAGGTGGCTTCTACCCTTCTTTCTATTCCTATGGCGCATCAGCTGATTGGATTCTATACAGTAGCGGATTCTTCTGATGGAATTTTGAAGGTCATGAGAAGTTATCAGTATTATGCGGCCAATCAGATTTCCGATCAGGTGTCGAAAAAGGATTGGGAAGATGGCAGTCAGCTTGGAGGCTATATCTGGCATACCACTGGTTCTGGGAAGACTATGACTTCCTTTAAATCTGCACAGCTCATTGCTAATTCTAAAGATGCAGATAAAGTGGTTTTCTTGATGGACCGTATCGAATTGGGCACACAATCTTTGAAGGAATATCGGGCCTTTGCCGACGATGTGGATGATGTGCAGGAAACAGAAGATACCATTGCACTGATTGGTAAATTGAAGAGCATGGACCCGAAGGACACTCTCATTGTTTCTTCTATCCAAAAAATGAGTAATATCAAAGCTGATGCTGCAGAGAAAAAACGAGCTAAAGATTTGGAAGCTATGCAGGCCAAGCGAATTGTATTTATCATTGATGAGTGTCATCGTTCTACTTTTGGCGAGATGCTTTCCGTTATTAAAGAGACGTTTCCCCATGCGCTTTTCTTCGGATTTACTGGGACGCCAGTATTTCAAGAAAATGAAAAGGTGTCTTCTACAACAGCAGATATATTCGGGAATGAATTGCATCGGTATAGCATTGCCGATGGGATTCGAGATAAGAATGTGCTTGGCTTTGACCCTTCTATGGTGATGGTTTATCCGGATGCTAAGGTGCGTCAAGTGGTGGCACTGCAGCAGGCTAAGGCGGAAACTGTGGAAGAAGCCCTGGCTGATCCGGTGAAACGTAAGAAATATTATGAGTATATGTCACCTACTTTTCCTATGGCTGGACATATGGGAGAGAATGGGAAGTGGGTGAAAGGAATCGAAGATTTCATCCCCAAAAGTCAGTATGAAACTGATGAGTATGAACAGACCATTGTGGATGATATCAAGGAAAATTGGCTCACAAAGAGTCGAAATGGAAAGTTTCATGCTATTTTTGCCACGAGCAGTATACCAGAGGCGATTCGATATTATCAGAAATTTAGAAAATCCATGCCTTCTCTTCGGGTGACTTGCTTGTTTGACCCTACCATCGATAATGGAAGTACGGAAAAATCATTGTATAAGGAAGATGGGTTAGTGCAGATGCTATTGGATTACAATGGACTGTATCATCAGAATTTCAGCATAGGAAACTATGATAAATTCAAGAAGGATGTGTCAGCTCGTTTGGCCCACAAGAAGCCTTATGAACATGTACCGGCAGAGCAACAGCTGGATGTATTGATTGTAGTGAATCAGATGCTGACTGGTTTTGATTCTAAATGGGTGAATACGTTGTACTTGGATAAGGTCTTGGTGTATGAAAATCTGATACAGGCATTTTCTCGGACGAATCGATTGTTCAACATCAATGAAAAGCCTTTTGGTTCTATTCGCTACTATCGTATGCCTCATACGATGGAGAAAAATATCGAAGAAGCGGTGAAGCTATATTCGGGCGATAGGCCGAGAGGATTGTTTGCAGACCATTTGCCGGAGAATTTGGAACATATGAATAAAACGTTTCAGGAAATGGTACAAGTATTTACAGCAGCAGGGGTATCTGATTTGGAAAAGCTGCCTGACGATGTGCCTTCTAAGGCCAAGTTTGCCAAATTGTTTAGAGAGTTTTCTACCTATTATCAGGCGGCCGAAATTCAAGGGTTCACATGGCAGGAAAAAGAGTATAGTTATGTAAAAGATGGCGAAACAGTTACCATAGAGGTGGCTGTGGATAAAGGCACCTATGATATTTTGCAGCAGAGATATAAGGAATTGAGAGGAAATTCACCAAGCCCAGATGGACCGCAAGGTGTCGATGATGTACCTTTTGATATAGATCCCTATTTGACAGAGCAAAATACTGGGGTTATCGACTATAACTACATGAATTCTCGATTTGAAAAATATAAGAAGCAGTTGATGCAACCCCATGTATCACCGGAAGAGTTAGAAAAGACACTGGATGAGTTGCATAAGTCATTTGCTTTTTTGTCGCAGGAAGAACAGAAACAGGCAAATCTATTTCTTCATGATATCCAAAGTGGGGATAGAACTTTGGAAGAAGGATATACGCTGCAGGATTATATTGCTATATACGCCAAGCAATCTGAAAATGCAAATTTGCATAAGTTTGAAAAGTACTTCAAAGGTGATGCAGCTCTGGCCGAGAAGATGATGCAGCAAAATTTGACCGCAGAGACCATTAATGAGTACGGAAGATTTGACACTTTACGTGATAGTATTGATATGGACGCTGCTAAAGATTTCTTTGAAGAAAGAGAACATAAAAAGTTGGAACCCTATGAGGTATATGATTACTCAGATCAGTTTTTGCTGGAATTTATTTTATCTGGCGGTAAAAATATGGAGTCTGCCACGGGAAAGAAAAGATGGCATAAGAAATATGGTAAAAAATAGTAGGTCCTTCATCAATTGAGCTATACACGGAGGTGTGTCATGATTGATGAAATGAAGAAAACAGATTTGTTTGTGGACTACTATAAGTTATGGATTGAGGTGTATAAGGAAGGAGCTATTCGGGATGTTACATTAGCCAAATATCACATGTCTCTTTCTTGGGTCAGAAAATTGGCAGGCGCAGTGCGTCTTTGCGATATGACAAGAATTGTATACCAACAGCTCATTAATGATTATGCCAAGACCCATGAACGGCAGACTACTATGGATTTCCATCATCAGCTGAAAGGGGCTGTACTGGATGCGGTGGATGAGGGTCTCATTGAAAGGGATCCTACGAGAAAAGTTATCATCAAAGGAAAAACACCGAGAAAAAAGAAAATCAAATATTTAAACCAGTTTGAACTTCACAATTTGTTGAACCATTTGCATTTATCTAGTGAAATGAATTGGGATTGGTTCATTTTATTGGTGGCGAAAACAGGAATGCGGTTTTCTGAAGCTTTGGCAATCACGCCAAAAGATTTTGATTTCTCTCATCAGACCTTATCCATTAATAAGACTTGGAATTATAAAGGTGGCGGTGGGTTTATGCCTACGAAGAATAAGTCTTCTGTGCGGAAAATACAAATTGATTGGCAGGTGGCTATGCAATTTGCTCATCTGGTACAGGATAAACCGATCAACGAGCCTATCTTCATTTCTATGGGAGCTCCGGGGGAAATGGTGTATAATTCTACGGTAAATGGTATCTTGGAACGGCATTGTAAAGCCTTGGGGATTCATAGCATATCCATTCACGGCTTGCGTCATACCCATGCTTCGATTTTGCTTTTTGCGGGAGTGTCTATTGGGAGTGTGGCGAGACGATTGGGACATGCCAGTATGACAACCACACAAAAAACATATTTGCATATCATTCAGGAATTGGAGAATCAGGATATTGATTTGGTCATGAGGTCATTGGCTAACTTGACGTAAGGTGAAATGTGATTTGATTGATGAAGGACATTTTGGGAGATCGCAGTTTATTATCGCTGTATTATAGATACATTATCCTCTCTTACACTATGACATATAAAAAGCCTAAAGGAAATCATCGTTTTCGATTTTCTTTAGGCTTTTTTCTTGCTCTGTGAAATATGCTTTTGTTATTTCTTCTCCATCTGAATCAGTGTCTCGTCTCGCTTGAACTGTTTCATCTTGGTCTGGAATTTAGGGAGTTTCCCTTCTACGCGGATTTCTACTTGTTTGATGTTTGGAAATTCGGTCAAGGTGTCGACGGTCATGGCGAGGAAGAGGGATTCGTTGGTTTCGCCTTTCAGGTCGTTTAATTCTTTGGTGAAGTTCACGGTGCAGGTGCCGTCTTCCAGGTGGACATTTTTCAGACTGACGCCGGCGGGTAGGACGGGGTACTTGCTATTTCGATCGGCTTTGAGCATTTCGGTGATGGCGGTCTTGGCGGTGCGGTCGCCGGCTTTGACTTTGATGTGCACCGGCAGGATGTGGAGGCCGTCTTCGCTGGCTTTGTAGTAGGTGAGGGTGGCTTCTTTTTCTGCGGGAACGGTGGCGGAAGAGGCGGGTGGTACCATGTTTTTATCGGTCGGCTGGGTTACCGCGTTGCCGCCGCAGCCGGCGAGGGCCAGGGTGATGAGAATGGCGGTGGATAGGGCATATATATGTTTCATAAGAACCTCCGAATATATAGTGAGGAGTGGTGGCGGCGAGCTCTTGTATTGCTCTTATACGTATAGGTATCAAGCAGTAAGATTTCTTTTTATATGGCTCGCCGAATTTTGAAAATGGGGAGAGGCAGGTTCCTGGTGGAATGTGAGCATACAGGTTATTATTGGGCTGATTTCTATTTCTAACATGGATGTACCAGGCCGCTACTGACAAGGTTACAAGGGTTATAAAAGGTTATGATGCTAACGAAATCGCATAACCCTTTATACCCTTTTTAACCTTAATAGTAGCGGTATATATGATTCTGTTTGATATAGAGGTCAGCAGAATAATAACCCTTAGGCATATCGCTTTAAATGAAATATGATGATAGTCGATAAAGTCATTAAATCGCAGAGAAGTAGTTCACCAGTCCATTGAAGAGGCTTTTGGCGATGGTTTTCGGGCCCCAGGTGGAGGTGAGCATTTGCAGGCGGTGGGGGTTGGTGATGAATCCCATTTCCATCAGTACCGATGGCATGGTGGTATTCACGTTGACGTAGAAGTCGTTGGATTTGACGCCCCGGTCGGGAATGGCGAGGCCGCTCATGGTGGCCTGGTGCATCATCTGGGCCAATAGCAGGTCTTTGGAGCTTTTGGCGTTGTAGTAAGCGGTGGTGCCGTCTACGCTGCCGTTGGAGAAGGAGTCGATGTGGATGGAAATAAAGGCATCGGCGTGGGCTTCATTGGCTACGTCGCAGCGGGCTTGCAGTTCCGGATCGGCGTCGGCCCAAGGGCCGTACACGTCTTTATCGGTGGAGCGGGTCATGACGACTTTCGCACCGGCTGAGGTGAGCATATCTCTGAGGGGGAGAGCGATGGAGAGGGTGATGTTCTTTTCGTAAATCTCTTTTCCGCCCAGTCGGCCAATGGCGCCTACATCGGTGCCGCCGTGGCCTGGGTCAATGCAGATGATTTTTCCTTTCAGTACCCGCTTGGCATCGGCAGAGACGGTGACTTTTTGTGTGGCCGGTGCTTTGTCGCTGGCAGCGGTGCTGGTTTTGGAAGTGGTTTTTGTGGTTGTTTTCTTGGTGGTCACAGCTGGGGTGGCAGCGGCTGGTTTGGTGTAGGTTTTCTTGGCACCAATGATGGGGATATCCACTACGAGGCGATGGGGTTTCTGCAGTTTGGCGTCCGGACGGAGCGCAAAGACGCGGATGTTGTCCATGGTCTGGGCTTTGGTGAGGGCCACATCCAAGTAGGTGTCGCCGTCTTTTTCGGAAATAGTGGCAAAGTCGATGGCCCGGTTGTCCATGTCGTACTGGGATTTGGCATTACCCATGTCGGTATTTTTTAGAATGACTTCAAAGTTTTTTCCTTCTTCGTCAATGGCTGCTTCGGCGTGTACCGCTTTGGTCAGGTCCATGGCGATACGGACAAATGGCGGATCTCCGTCGTTGCGGGATGTCCACCGCAGGTCTGTGATGGTGGCTTGCTTGGCCGCTGCTGCTTGGGGCAGGAAAAACGAGAGAAGAAGTAAGATAAGGAAGGTGAGACATAGTTGTATGGTTCGTTTCATAGTAGATCCTTTCTAATGTAAAGTGAGAAATATCTTATTTTTCATATGATTTATTATAGCACTTTTGGGGAAGGTTCTGTAGGTTCTGTAGCGGTGGGATGGGGAGAGGGACATGGAGATGGGGAGTGTATGCGAAGGTTCTGTAGCGGTAAAAGCTAGATGACATATATCATAACAACTCGCTAGTGCTGCTTTTCTCACTAGGCTCGAAATATGGTCTCACCATTACGATTTGATTCATTAAGCCCTTTCCTCTAGTGCTGCGAGATTTCTCCACTCTTCGACACATGGAATTTCATGTTGTTTCATTCATTACCTCAATCTTCCCAACTTAGAAATATCATTTTCACCGATATAATCTATGACTGAGTGCCATACATACAGCTAGTAGTGCTTGTCTGTTAGCCTTGTATGTGAACGCCCCAGACGGTTTGGCTCATTTCATACCACTTTTCTTTCCTATTGCCTTTAGGAATACAACAAAGATTCTTCGACACGCCCTTCGGGCGGCTCAGAATGACGCTGGTGGGAATTTCCTTTGGAGTCATTAGTGGTACTATGGCTTCTCTGTTAGCCTCGATTTTGCTTACAATTGTTCTTTTCTACTATCTAACCGAACTCACTTCTTTATGTCATTCTGAGCCGCCCGTAGGGCGATGTCGAAGAATCTTTGCGTTATTCCTTGTGGCTATTTGTTTTACTCATGGTATGAAATGAGACTTTCCGTTTTAGTATGCCTTCCATTGACACTGCTTTTCCAGTGGATGAAAAAAGGTAAGAATCCCATGAAATCACAATATTTCTTTGATGCTATCGATGCTTTTATAGATACTGATGTGGGAGGTTTGAGTCATTAAGCACAAATACGACCGGTCGAAATGACGGTGGAGGTGATATGGGTAGTGTTATTTCACAAATAGAACCTTAGAGAACCGGAATAAAATCTAAAAGACGCACTACCGAAATCATACTCCCAGAACCTTATGATAGCGGACTCGTCGAGATGAGAGCATTTTCCTATTTCCACAACCAGAACCTTATGACAGCGGGCTCACCAAGATGAGAGTATTTCCTTATTTCCACCAACAGAACCTTAGTATAGCGAAATAAGAACCCAAAGACGCACTGCAGAAATCCCCATCCCTGAACCTTATGAGAGCGGAATCATAGAGATGAGAGAAAAACGTTATTTTCGCCAACAGAACCTTTGCCTATCGGTATAAAATCCCACAGACGCACCACAGAAATCAACTCCCAAGAACCTTATGTCAACGGACTCGTCGAGATGATAAAATTTCCTTATTTTCGCCAACAGAACCTTAGTATAGCGCGATAAACTC
Organism: Dialister sp. UBA734; assembly: GCA_002297935.1. Lineage (GTDB taxonomy): Bacteria > Bacillota > Negativicutes > Veillonellales > Dialisteraceae > Dialister. The sequence goes on along the minus strand of DBLC01000011.1, from coordinate 3,054 downwards.
CCAAAGATGCACCGCAGAAATCATAGTCCCAGAACCTTATGACAGCGGACTCGTCGAGATGAGAGTATTTCCCTATTTCCACCAACAGAACCTTAGTATATCGGAATAAAATCCTAAAGTTGCACTACCGAAATCACATCTTCAGAACCCTATGACAGCGGAAGCCATAGAGGTGGAAAATACCATTTCCATCACCAACAGAACCTTAGTATAGTGAAATAAGAACCAAATGATGCACCGCAGAAATCATACTCCCAGAACCTTATGAGAGCGAAATCATAGAGATGAGAGAAAAACGTTATTTCCACCAACAGAACCTTGTGCCTCTACAGAAATAAGCGTATAATCAGAGAAAAAGCATAAACTTTATAAAAATTGTATAAATAGTAGAATTACTCATAGTTCCCTAGGGCAGCGTTTGCTGAGAGGTGACGGATATGTGGCATGTAGAGACTGATTATTTTGCATTGGCGATTTTCCTGATCATGCTGGTGAAGGAGTATATCCAGCGGAAGGAGAACCAAAACTACAACGACTTACAGAGCCATGCGTTTTTTCTGGTCCTGGTATTTAGCATCATCAATGTGGGAATCGACATTATTTCTTCCATCGCCCAAAATGAATTCCAGGACTGGTGGTCCTACGAACTCTTTATGACCATTTACGTGATGAGTATGCCCCTTTTGGCGGTGGTGTGGGTGATCTACACTTACATCATGATTCATCACGACATGACGTTTCCTCAGATGAAGCGCAGGTTGGCTTACCTTTTGGCGCCCTATGGGGGGTACATGATGTTGGCGGCCACCAATCCGGTGAGCTCTTTGTTTTTCAATTTGACCACCGACATCCATTACTCCCGGGGACCTATGTTCATGTCTGTCGGCGTGGGATTCATCATGCTCTATTCCTTTATGGGGATTTTGCTGGTGGGCATCAATCACAAGAAAATCGTGCCTCAGGTGAATGTGGCCCTCTTGTTGGCATTCTATGTGACATCCATTTGTTTCATTTGGGTGCAGCTGGCCCATCCGGGTTGGCTCATCATCAATGCCAGCTATGCCGTGGTGTACGTGTGGTGCGATATCACCGTGGAGGAGCAGCGGCGTATTGCTTTATATAAGGAAATAGAACAAAAGAACGAGGAACTGAAGGCCATTGCCAAACGGGCCGAAGCGGCGGCTCAGGCGAAAACGGAATTTCTTTCCCGCATGAGCCACGACATCCGGACGCCTATGAATGCCATCATCGGCCTTACCCATTTGGCAGACGATGAGACCCATATGCCGATAATCAAAGAGTATTTGCACAAAATCGACACGTCCAGCAAATTTCTTTTAGGGCTCATCAATGACATCCTGGATATGAGCAAAATCGAAAATGGGGAACTGACCTTGAAAAGAGACCCGCTAAACTTGGATGAATTTAAGGAATACATCAATACCATCATCCGCCCCTTGGTGGAAGCGAAGCACCAGACCTTTGACCTTCATCTGCCGAGCCATATCGGGAAAAGTATTTTGGTGGACCGGCTGCGGTTCAATCAGATTTTCTTCAATCTGCTGTCCAATGCGGTGAAATATACCCCCGAAGGCGGCGTGGTTGCGTTCTATTCTGAAAAACTTCCTGTGAAAGAGGGAAAACAGGGGCTTCGCTTCGTGGTCCGAGACAATGGGATTGGCATGAGTGAAGAGTTTCAGAAACATATGTATAGCCCCTTCACGCAAGAGCGGTCGTCTTTGTCTGATACGTCCCAGGGAACCGGGCTGGGCCTTTCCATCGTGAAAAGTCTGGTGGATGCCATGGGCGGTACTATTTCCGTGAAAAGTGAGACTGGGAAAGGCACGGAATTTACCGTGGACCTTTATGTGGATGTGATCGATTCGGTGTCAAGCGAAGAAGCCCAATCGGTGTCTTTGGAGCGATTGAAAGGGAAACAGATTCTCCTGGTGGAGGATAATGAAATCAATATTTATGTGGCCCAGCTGATTTTGGAAAAAGTGGGCCTTGTGGTGACGGTGGCAAAAAATGGGAAAGAAGCGGTAGACACCTTTATCCAATCGGCAGTGCACCATTTTGACGCCATTCTGATGGATGTGCGGATGCCCATTATGGACGGCTTGGAAGCCACTAGGCAGATTCGGAGCCTTTCTCGAATCGATGCCGCCAGCATCCCCATCATCGCCATGACCGCCGACGCCTTCGCAGAGGAACAAAAGAAAACCATCGAGGCCGGCATGAATTATCACCTGTCGAAACCGATCGACCCACCGCTGCTGTATAAGATATTGTGTGAACAAGTAAGATAGGAAAAAGGCTTCTCGGGTGAGAGGCCTTTTTTCATATGAGGTTGTGGTGACTGGTGACTCGTGACTGGGGATTGGGGATTAGTAGCTAGGCCCTAGGAAAAATAATGCGTAATGCGAAGTGCGTAGTGCGTAATGGTATTAGTCCCATAACGGATTGTCGTACCGTTGGTGAAGTATACCGCTAGCGCTGCCCATCTTCGCTACGCTC